>JAAXUD010000100.1 GCA_013336205.1 Lentimicrobium sp.
CGGCTTATATGTGGAGAATAACTTTAATTTCTCCGGAAAACTACAGATGAATGCCGGCTTAAGACTAAGCCACTTTATTGCAGATAAAAAGAATTACTTCGCCCCTGAGCCAAGACTCTCTGCAAATTACCTGATTATAAATGGGTTATCGGCCAAACTTGCTTATGCTGAGATGAACCAGTATATCCACCTGTTAAGCAGCACAGGCGTTGGTCTTCCCACCGATCTGTGGGTGCCGTCAACCGACCGCGTTGCACCGCAGAATTCACGGCAAATCTCGGGAGGACTTGCCAAGGACCTTCCAGGCTATAATCTTACAATAACGCTGGAAGGCTATTACAAATGGAGTAATAACATTCTTGGCTATAAACCCGGAGCCAGCTTTTTATTGCTGGATGATCCGACAGATGCCCAGAATTTCACCTGGCAGGACAATGTTACTGCAGGTTCCGGAACCTCTTACGGAGCAGAATTATTGATCCACCGGAAAACAGGAAAACTCAGCGGATGGATTGGCTATACACTTTCGTGGACCAAATTACAATTTGATGAGATAAACTTCGGCAAAGAGTTCTGGGCACGCTACGACAGGCGGCATGACCTTTCGCTGGTGCTGATCTACACCATCAATGACCGCACAACGCTCTCCGGGACCTGGGTTTACGGAACGGGAAATGCCATAACGCTGCCGCTGGGAGAATATCAGGCTTCTCAACATCAGCCCTTCGCCGAGATTGACAATATGTTTGGTTCAAATCCATGGTATTATGCGAACAATGTTACTGATTATGGCGAAGTAAACTCGTTCAGGATGAAAGCTTACCATCGCCTCGACCTTGCCATTCAGTTTCATAAAGCGAAGAAACACTTTGAACGGACATGGGAAATTGGATTATACAATGCCTATAGCCGTAAAAATCCGTATTTCTATTTTGTTGAATCAGAATTTGAATTTGAGAGTCAGCAGGTGGTCAGCAAACTCAAACAAGTCTCCATTTTCCCTATTATTCCGTCTATTACCTACAATATAAAATTCTGACGAAAATGAAAAATCTTAAAAATCCCTTTCTGTTCATATTGTCGTTAATTATGTTGATTCTTTCCGGTTGTGATTCTATGATTTCGGATGTTGAAGTTCCGGATTCGGATCCCAAACTGGTGGTGACCGGATTTTTATCTCCTGCGGATGACACTATTTCAATAGTCGTTTCTAAAAGCAGACCACTTTACGAACCAACCCAGGGCGGCGAAAACCCATTTCCAGTTGTAAATAATGCAATCGTTATTATCTCGGATGGCATCAATAGCATTACATTGCCTTTTAATCCATTAAACGGAGCATATCAGACACTTTCAGAAGGCTTCCCTATACAACCTGGCAGTAACTATTCACTTTCTGTTACAACTCCTGACGGATATAATGCAACAGCTGATTGCACCATACCGGAGGGCATTGCTCCGGATATTGAGATAACAGGCATTGACACCATCAATGAATATGGAACTGTTTCTAAAAGAGTCAGTTTCAGATTCCGGGATCTGCCCGGACAAGGCCAGTTTTATCGGATTGCAGCCGGAACATTTTATGGAGAAGATTATTCGTATACCTATTTTAATGAAACCGGCTTTGAGCGTGGCGAACCATTTGTCAGTGATAAAAACAGGGAGGAAGAATACTTTTTGTTTAAAACCTGGGATATTTATGAAGACAACTCACCGGGTAATACATTATACGTTTCAATATCTATCACTGATCAGAACTATTTTAACTATCACAAATCTGTTAATTCATTTGAGGGGGATAATCCATTCTCAGAACCCACACCGGTTTTCTCCAATATAACAGGAGGCCTGGGTATTTTCGCCGGATTAAATGGAAAAATAACACAACATTCCCTGGAAGATCCCAGGTAAACCCTTCAGAAAGCTGTTTTTATTAGTGCTTTTTCTCGTAGGTTATGTAAGAATAGTCAAAGCCAAGGCTTTCAACTGCCGGAACATCCTCCCTGGCAATTTCCTTCCATTCCGAATAATCAATATCAGTATAAAAGGTATCTGCCTCGAAATCTTTATGCACTATGGTCAGATACAACTTATCAGCCAGCGGCATAAACTGTTTGTAAACCATTCCACCGCCAATAATAAAGTTTTCACGACCCTCTTCCATTTTACTGATGGCGTCATCGATAGAATAAGCCATTTCACAGCCTTTGATGAGCTCGCCCGGAATATCAGTAATAACAACACTCCTTCGGTTAGGCAGTGGCCTGATTGGCAAGGATTCAAAGGTCCTTTTTCCCATTACAATCGTGTGCCCGGTTGTCAGTGCCTTAAATCGTTTGAGATCTTCCGGAATATGCCAGAGCAATTGATTGTCTTTCCCTATAGCATTGTTTTGCGCGATGGCAACTATGATGGATATCGTCTTCATGGATAATCAGAATTAAAGAATAAATTAAACCGCTACCGGGGCTTTTATATGCGGATGAGGGTCATAACCTTCGAGCGTAAAATCTTCATACCGGAATCCAAAAATATCACTAATCTCAGGATTAACGGCCATTTTAGGCAATGGCTTGAAATCACGGGTTAACTGGAGGTTAACCTGATCGAGGTGATTGAGATAAATATGCGCATCACCGAAAGTATGAACAAAGTCTCCCGGCTTTAACCCGGTTACCCGGGCCATCATCATGGTGAGCAAGGCATAAGAAGCTATGTTAAAAGGAACACCCAGAAAGATATCTGCACTGCGCTGATATAACTGGCAGGAAAGCTTTCCTTCAGACACATAAAACTGAAACAGAACATGACAGGGAGGTAGTGCCATTTTATCAATATCACCGGGATTCCAGGCAGAGACCATCATCCTGCGGGAATCAGGTTTTTCTTTGATCATCCTGACCACTTCACTGATCTGGTCGATGGTACGGCCATCAGGTGTAGACCAGGAGCGCCACTGATGCCCGTAAACCGGCCCCAGGTTTCCATCGGCGTCAGCCCATTCATCCCAGATAGACACTTTATTATCGTGCAGGTATTTAATGTTGGTATCTCCCTGCAGAAACCACAACAACTCATGGATTATTGACCTGAGATGCAGTTTTTTAGTGGTAAGTGCCGGAAACCCATCTTCAAGATTAAACCTCATCTGATAACCGAAAACGCTGATTGTACCGGTTCCGGTACGATCTTCCTTACGCACCCCGTGTTCGAGCACATGTTTCAGCAGGTCATGATATTGCTTCATTCGCTTATTTTAGATCACAAATTTAACTTATTAATAAATTTCTGCATAAAGCTTTCCGCTACAGTTATTAACCGTCAGGTAATGAATGTTAATAAAATCTCCGGAAACGGTACCAGACAATTATAAAGAGCCTGGATGTTTTTCCCTGAAGTGAGGGGAATCACCCCACTCATCATAGCCTATTTTGTTACCCGACATATGAACGCGGGCTTCCAGGCAGTTTTTGCAATCGGCGGCCTCTTCGTCAGTGCAGGGCTTGTTCTCATACAACTTATAATCATTGCGGTAAGCTCCCGGAGTAATGTTAGGCATGATAATATTTGCGCCGATCTTCAATGCCTTTTCTCTGCCAATTGGGTCAATTGCCTGCAAGGCAGTGGCTGAAGCGATGTTAATATCCTTCATCATTATTCTCAGAACGGCAATCATTTTGAGGGCAAGGTTAAACCGTTCTTCGAGTGGCAAAAGCCGGTCACGGAACTCCCACAGCGGCGTATCAGCATGCTCAATATAAGGCCCCATACCACACATATCGATATCGAGATCTTTCATAAAAATCAGATCATCGGCCAAATCGGCTGTGGTCTGAAATGGCAGACCGATCATCACTCCGGTACCAACCTGAAAACCAGCCTCCCGTAAATCATACAATGCCTTTATACGTCGTTCAAAACTATGTTTTTCATCGTTAGGATGAATTCTGTAATAAAGATCGGGATTCGAGGTTTCAATGCGAAGCAGATAACGGTGTGCACCAGCTTCATACCATCTGCGGTAGACCTCAGGCGATTGTTCTCCAACTGACAGGGTTATCCCTAATTTACCTCCGGAAATATCTTTGATACCTTTTAAAAGGCGTTCAATGCGGGCTGTAAATGCAGGACTTTCCAGCTCACCTCCCTGAAGTACCACAGATCCGTAGTTGCTGTCATATGCAAATCTGGCAGCATTAAGTATCTCCTCGTCTGTAAGATTATACCTGTTTGCCAGTCTGTTATCCTTCCGGATACCACAATAGAAACAATTTTTTGCGCATATATTCGAGAACTCAATCAAGCCCCTGAAATAAACAATGTCTCCTACAAACTGAGTTTTTATCTCTGCAGCCCTGGCAAACAATTTATTCCGGTCTTCCTGCTGCGAACTGAGCAGTGCAATTATATCTTCACGGCTAAGATTATCGTTATTTAAAATGGCAGCAACATCAGGCATAACCTTTTTGTATTTTAGTACAGCACAAAATTAAGGCTTTTTCGCACCTGAATATTGAAATCCGGTGCAATCCCTGAATTTTACCTTCGCCAGTTGGAAACAGCCAGGTGCCAGGGTCTGCGATATTCTTCCGATCTTATCAACCGGTAATCTTTTACACCCGGGCTATTTTCAAAAATATGAAAATAAAATTTTACAGAAAGCGGATTACCCGGCTCTCCATAGGTCCACTCTTCATGTTCCGAGTTCCGGTAAACAAAACCAGGACTCCCAAACACAATGTAAATCATGCCCCTGTCTGATTTCCACCCTTCGTCCAACAGGCTAAAAAGCTGATTGGCCTCTTCTACCCTGGCATAATAACGTTTAATCAAGGTTAATGCCCGCTCAGAATTACCGGCCAGTTCGATCCAGAATTTATCAACTGCCGCTTTGGGCGGTAACTGTAAAAGGTCATAATACTCATTGTCAGTGGAAATATACCTTAATGCATCGCGCATTTTTCCGGCATTGCCAACCTGAGGATAGCCATCATAAAATCTGAATATCCTAAACCCATTTTCATCACTTCCGGAAAAATAAATACCTTCATCATTCAGGTTAAAAGGCTCAGAAGAATTTCCCTGAAACCTGACAACTATGTTTTTTATGAACTCAGGTTCTTCAGGTCTGAAGTCTGCAGGAAAATCAAAAGGAGAAGCGGCAGCCTCTTTCTCCGAAAATTTATAGAATTTAAGTTGAAATGTCGAATCAAAGGCCTGGCGTGACCGTATCTTCACCATTTCAATCCTTGAGATATAATCGCGAAACAGCGGCCTGTTATTAATATCTGTCAATAAAAAGTCTGCTTGCTGACCCTGCTGCGCTTTCGGAAGTTCAATTATCCGGGAAACAGCACTTTGTGTATTAAAATCCGTTAAGGTAACCCTGACAATATAATTTTTCCCGGTATTAGCTTTAAAAGTTAGCGAATCTTCGACAATGCCGGAAACCCGCACACTGTCTATCCCCTGCCATGAACCTGAATCTACCAGCACACCCTTTTCATAACCATCAAACACCTGATAATTAATCCCATAAATATAATATAACTTCTCTGCTACTTTTGCACGCTTAAGGTTCTGGAGTGAAAATCTGAAATACAGATTTGTACTACTGTCATCCAGGTTATATACAGCTAAACCGAGTTCTTTTTTGATTGCCTCCGGACTATAGGATACAGCAAGGTTATGTTTGGCCATTTTGCCTGTACCTGAACAGGCTGTAGCAAAAGCCAATATTAAAAACAAAAAAATAACATGGAATATCCTGCTGAATTTCATCATTTTAACAATCAAAAGATCAGTAAACCTATGTAAATAAATTTTATTTACCCATAAGGTTAGTAAAGGTAATGAAAAACAGAAAATCCCGAACGTCCTTAGGAGAAAGCAATAAATCTAAATTTAATAAATAACCAGAATCTGGTTCAAGTGATGTTGATTACTTAACCCTGATACGCATCCCGATTTTAAGTTTCTTATTGGCAGTTATACCGTTTAGTTTACAAATCTTACTAACCGTTGTTTTATATCTTAAAGCCATTCCATAAAGCGTATCACCGGATTTAACGGTATGATATTTTGTTGTGGTTGATTTGGTTGCCGTTGGTGTATCAGACTCAGAATCTGCTTTAACAGCAGTTGAAACAGCTGAAACAGATTTTTTTCCAAAAAAATCCTTGTCGATAATAAGGGTATCTTTCCGGAGGCAAAAGTTGTCAAAATCAATAATACGGTTCGGATTGAAGTGCTCTCCCAAATAGCGGGTTTCAAAATGGAGGTGCGTTGTGGTAGCCCGGCCTGTTCTCCCTCCAAGGCCTATCGGATCTCCGGCTTTTACCTCCTGATTAACTTTAACCAGCATTTTAGACAGATGGCCATATACTGTCTCCAACCCATTATTATGCCTCACAACTATCAGTTTACCATAGCCGCTCATTACCCTGGCAATCCTGACCTTACCTGTAAACACCGATCTGATTGTATCTCCTGTTTCAAGTTTAATATCAGCACCTGCATGAAACCGTCGCCCTCTGGGTCCATAAGGAGAGATTAACTTACCCTTAAATGGAAAACAAAACTTACCCTCAGCGGGATTATTTAATAGAATATACTTTGGTTCTTCAAGTTTTGAGAAATCAGTGCGACTTGTTCTGATGTATAAGGTATCCCATCTGCCATTGTTTTTAACATCAGCCGGAACAAAAATAATATCTGCCGGAACAAAACTATTATTCTGCTCCTCCTCCAAATCCCCTCCTCCACTTAAATCGTCTTCGATTTCAATAATTTCATTTTCAATTACTTTATCATAATCAAACTTTCCCGGGCCCATACCCAATGTATCTTCAAACTGAAAAAATTCTGTGGTATCTATAACAAAGCCCTGACCAAAGCCATTCATTGATGCTATACAAAGAAGAAAAAGAAGAAGAAAGAGGCTTTTAGGGCTTTTATATAATGTAATTTTCATTTTCAATATTGAATTCAAACCAATTGACGGTTGCAAAAGTAAGTAAATCATTTTGGGATCAGGTCTTAAAAGAACCTTTCCAGACGTAATATTAAGTTGTTTATTGTTAAAAATTGTTAAGCCTGCCTTAATAAAAACGGGCAGCAAGAACGCCTGCTGCCCGTTTTTTAGAAAATATACTTATTACGGGAATACGATTCCCGGATAATCACCAATATTCACCAGCGGAACTTTGGCACTATATTTTTCATTGATTGCCTCAATAAACAGGTTGGCAATAATCGCGTTTCCACGAGGGGTCAGGTGAACGCCATCGAGCGAGAACACGCCTCCCGTTACATAAGTCACAGAGAATTTCATCCCGTCATAAACGAGACCGGTTTTTGCCTCTGCCATAAAGCTGTTTACATCAACAAATGCAAGTCCTTTGGCAGTTGCAAGACCAGAAAGTGTTTGATTGAAAGCATTCGTAGCAATTTTCACCGCATTTACTTCAGCTGCATCGAGGATATAATAGCCAGGGATTGCTTTCTGACTTCCCCATCCGGCGCACCGGATAGAATCCTGGGGTAAGGTCAGCAACACCAGCTCTCCTGCCGCCAATTGCCTCATTCCTATACCATTAGGCGAGGTAGGATCGGAAATTACAAAAGGATTCTGCCCCAGAGCAAAACTAATACCCAACTGACCATTTCCATAAGCCTGATTCAGGGCGTCAACCTGTGCCTGCTGGGTCAAAACCAGCCCGTTGTATGGAATGGTGGTAAAGAATGGTATACTGGTTACGTCAGGAATATTGGCAATAAACCCTTTGGCGCCACCAGCTGTCATTGCTCCTACAATACCATTAACAGCAGCACTAAAAAGGTCCTGACTGGTAATCACATCGCCGGCACCTCCGGAAGTTGAATAGCCCAATACATCATTGTTTCCAATCCAGAGAGAAAAGAAAGTTGCGTTCGCAGCTACTGCATCAGCCACAACTGAAGTTTCGGGAGAAGAGGCAAACCGAACAAAATAAGGATTAGCTGTTTGTGGATTGGTTAAAAGCCCGGCAGGATTTCCGTAACCAGGCGCAACCAGGTGATAGGATTTTGCACCGGGAACACCAAAATTATTAACCGCGTACCCAACAGGAGCCAGTGCCCCCGGAATACCGGTTGGTGTACCTCCGGCAGAAACAGGTCCGAGCGAAGCAACACCTAAACAATTGGTTG
>JAAXUD010000545.1 GCA_013336205.1 Lentimicrobium sp.
CGACCTGACCTACGATAAACTGATAAACCTGGAAAAGGTTGTTTCTGCGCTTGACAAAAAGGATAAAAAGATTGGCTTCAGGGAGAAATCAGTTAGTAATATTCTTTCAGGGATAGAGAAATCAAAATCGGTAACCTTCGAAAAAGTTTTATTTGCTTTAGGTATCAGGTATGTAGGTGAAACGGTATCAAAAAAACTGGCTTTTCATTACCGGAATATTGACAATTTGAAATCGGCAAGCTTAATTGAGCTGATTACAGTAGATGAAATTGGCGAAAAAATAGCCGGTAGTGTAATTAATTATTTTTCAAATCCTGTAAATCTGGAGTTGATCGATAAATTGAAGCAAAGCGGACTTCAATTTGAACTTCAAGAATTGTCGGCGGTTGAGAGTAACCAATTGAAAGGGCAATCATTTGTAGTTAGTGGTGTATTTTCTACCTATACACGCGACGGCATTAAAACAGCCATCGAATCAAATGGTGGTAAAGTAAGCAGTTCTGTTTCGTCTAAGACTGATTACCTGGTTGCAGGCGAAAACATGGGACCTGAGAAACGAAGAAAAGCAGAGGAGCTTGGAGTTTCCATAATTACGGAACAGGATTTAAGGGTAATGATAAGTGGTATTTCTGAATAATTTTCCACTGACCTGAAACATAAAAAAAAGAGGCACCAACAAGGAGTGCCTCTTTTTTATTCTAATGAAGTATTAATTTTTGCTCAGCTTACTTGCGCCACTTAAATCGGTTTCAACCTTTTCAGGGTTGCCTGTGTAAGTAATATTTGAAGCGCCGCTGCCTTCGACCTTTAGCGATTCAGTTACATTCAGGCTTGCATTGGAAGCACCGCTGCATTCGATAATACAATTTCTGGTTAGAAATCCCTCCGCTTCAATATTACTTGCGCCACTTAGGTCAGCCTCAAATACTGGTGCATTTCCTTTTAATTTGATTTCAGAAGCACCGCTGAAATCGCAATCTAAAGCAGTTGCAGAAAGATCAAGTGTTATCTCTGTTGCTCCACTTCCATCTATTTCGAGTCTGGAGAATTTCATAGGATTAGTCCCTGTAACTTTCACTGCACCACTTAGGTCAATACCGTCAAGATTAATAAATGTAAGTTCAGCATTCAGATCACTGCCTTTGGGAATGCGGGTATTATTCTCAAGCCTGATAATCAGTGTTCCTCCTTTCACTTCTGTAATAATGTCGGAGAGAATATCATCGCTGGCCTCAATGGTTAGTTTTTCAACAGAACCCTGAGTAAGCGTCACATTAAATGCGCCACTGATTTCAATCTTATTGAAGTTTTTAACCTGCCTGTCCTGTTTCCCTGCAAAGGCATTGATTGAAAAAGTAATTGCCAGGACAATAAGCAGGAGAATCTGCAAAGCAAAGTTTTTTTGAGCTGTGATGGTTTTCATAGGTCTTTAATTTTGGGTTAATAATGCATTGGCTTTATGATTTGGATTTTCTGATTTTCATTAAAAGAATTCATTCGGGCATGTCAGCATGTGATTGAACGCTTGCTAATAAAGCTTAATATCACAGTTTTTCCCTTTAATGTTAACTTTTGCCGCAGGGGTACTTGATGAACCCACTTTACCGGTAAAAAGTTTGGATGTGTAAGATTTTTCAGTTACCGTTACCGATGATGCCTTGGGGTACCTGCAATCGCCAAAACTCATATCAGCATTCAGTGTGTATGAGGCAGAAGATGGTATTCCGATATTGATTCCATTAAAAGAAGCAATAATGTTAATTATTGTAAAAGAAGGACTTACCGATTTAACATCGAGACCCCCATACTCCACATTCAGATCAAGTTTCTGGTTTAGCTGATCAATATCCAACGTACTGAATTTACCACTGCCTGTTATGGTTTTAATCTCGTTAAACTTATAGGTGTCATATTCTGAGTCAATTACCAGGCTCGAAAGTGTCCCAAAATCGAGGGTTGTAAACTTGGTAGTACTATTAACATCAGAGGCATCTTTAATTTTGAAGGTGCTGTATTCCAGGTTAAGTTTAACATCTCCGGCGCTATTAATTGTACCATTGCTAAACTTCATGGTAATAGCAGAGGATGGATGAGTGAGCCTGTTTATGGTAAGGTTTCCATACTCAATATTAATTTTAGCCGGAGCAGTGGTCTCATCGATATAAAGATCTCCAAATCGGTTATTCACAGAAATAGTGGTTGATCTGGGCATATTGATTGTATAATCAATGCTGAATGATTTTGACTTTCCATTGGAATCAGTATTCCCTATTTTTGTTGTTATCTCAACCAGGGAACTGTTTCCGATAATTTCTGTGGTGATCTTGTCAAGCAGGCTTTGTGCATCCTTTTCAGATCGCGCATCAGCGGTTATCAATGCATCAATAGTCATCAGATTCTTATCCCAGACATTGCAGTGAACCTTTCCGAAACTTGTTTCAATATTGAGTTTTACATCCTGTCCAACCACAAACTCTTTTTTTATTGCTTTGGTTTTAACGGCACTTTGGGCCAATGTTGTAAAAACCGGGATCAGCATAAATGACACTGATACTGCAAAGGCTTTAAACGATAGCGTTTCCATATTTTTGAGTGTTAAGATTCTCATTATTTTGTTCTGATGAATTATCAGCAGGCTTTGCCAATTCATCAACTACTTTATCGAGCAGCCCGCTGAGCACCCTGTAGTTGTTTTTTATGGCATCGATGAGTCTTTCATCCCGGGTGCCTTTGAGATATTCAGATTTTAATGATGCCGAAGATGCATTCAGGCTTTCTATTTCCTGGGTAAGCATCACCTTTACTTTAGTTGCTTCCGGACCAGAACCGGATAATGTTTCAATCCGATTAAGTTTTTCCTGCGTTTGAACCTTATAGTATTGCTCAATTTCCAGGATTTCAGCAGGAAGTGTGCTTTCCGCTTTTAACTCACGGGTAGCAGGATTATTCAGTATAGCCATTATCCCAAAGCCAAAACCCGCTAAAATGATTATTGTTGCGGCAATC
>JAAXUD010000546.1 GCA_013336205.1 Lentimicrobium sp.
GTATAATCGGAGAGTACCAGGTGTGGCTGCCAGTTGTGCAACTGTTCTAAAAATGCCCCCTCAGTTTCAACCAGCCTGAAACTGCATTTCTCCAGCACTTTCAAGGCCTCACGTTTATTCAGTTCGGCATCAGCCAGGCTGTCTTCAACCAGTAGTATCCGTATTCCACTGTCCATAATTGTTATTTTTCTTTTACCCGGAATGACTCAGGAAGTTCACTTTGTTAATCAATTATGCTGCAATTAGTAATTAATTTTAATTGTCCGGCTATCTACCTGGTTAACAGATTATTAACCCGGTAAAGAAAAATAAAAATCAGCACCTTTGCCCAATTCTGAGGTTGCCCATACTTTACCTCCATGCCTGACAACAATGCGTTGCACAATGGCCAGCCCGGCTCCGGTTCCTTCAAATTCCCTGACACTATGCAGGCGCTGAAAAACGCCGAATAATTTACCGGCATATTTCATATTAAATCCAACACCATTGTCGGTAATTTTAAAAATGATTTTATCGGCTTCTTTGGTTGCTGAAATAGTGATTACCGGTTTTTCGGTTTTAGACGAAAATTTAATGGCGTTTGAAAGAAGATTCATCCACACTTGTTTAATCAATGAATTATCTGCAAGAATCGTTGGTAATTTTTGAATATTAAAAGTGATCCTGGCTTTCTGTTCCGGGTCAGTCAGCTCATGAAAGGCCTGTTTAACGAGGTGGTTCATATCAACCCGGGTATGATTCATTTCTGAACGGCTCAGCCTTGAAAAGGTAAGCAGATCGTCAATTAAGACACCCATGCGGACAGCGTTTTCGGTGATGATTTCAATTAATTTTAATCCATCATCGTTCAGTCTATTGCTGAAATCCTCCTTCAGGATATTGGTGAAACCATTGATTGCCCTTAAAGGAGCACGAAGGTCATGTGATACGGTATAAGCAAAGTCCTCCAGCTCGTGGTTTACTGCCTGTAACTCCAATGTGCGTTCCTCTACCCGTTTCTCAAGGCTTTCATTCAGGATGCGGATTTCTTCTTCGGCTTTTTTGCGATCGGTAATATCCTGAACCAGCCCTATCATGCGAATGGGCCTGCCTGTTTCGTCCCGCTCATAATCAGCTCTTGAATGAATGTACCGTATAGACCCATCTTTTCTTTTTATCCGGTAATCAAGGTCGTAGGGGCACAATCCCTGAAGCGCGTCATTGAATATTTTTTTTGTTAAAGCCAAATCCTCCGGGTGCACAACCAGAGGTACAATATTGTTAAGGACCGAATTTAAATGCTTTTCCCGGTCTATATCGAAGATTTTATAGAGGTTTTCCGACCAGAGTGAAGTGTCATTTACAATATCATACTCATAACTTCCCATACTGGCAATCTGCTGGGCTTGTTTGAGTGTTCTTTCACTTTGTCGTAGCGCATTCTGAGCCAGTTGCCGGTCAGTTATGTCAATAGTAAAACCGGCAAGCAGAGGTGGTTTTTTATCTCTGATTATCGGGAATTTGATAGTCGTATAATAGTGCCCGTTAAAATACTCATCAACCACAACCAGTTCGTTCTGACAAAGAATTTTCTGATCGTCTTTTATCATATTCAGGCTCAGCTCGGAAGGGAAGAGTTCGTTCATGTCTTTCCCGATAAGCTCTTGCATTGGTTTGCCCAGCATTTGTTCATAGTTCTTACTCAGGTAAAGCGATTTGATGTTGTGGTCTTTAAAGAAAATAAATATCGGGCTGTTTTCCAGTAATGACAAAAAGATCAGGTCTTTTTCAATCATCCTGTCCTGTATTCTCTTCTGTTCGGTTATATCGCTCCAGATAGCCGTAATGTAATCCTTCCCCCTGATGTTAACAATCCTGGTGCTGATTCTTATATCCAGTATTTTGCCCGTTTTGTGCCGATGGCGTGTTTCAAAGGTATATCCATCGGTTTCTTTAATCCTGGTAAAACTTTCTTTAATTGCTGTATCACTCATATCTGCTTCAATAGCTGAAACCCCCATCAATGAAAACTCTTCGCGGGTATATCCAAGTGTTTGGTAAGCCGAATGGTTAAATTCAACAAATTGTCCCGTTTCAATATCGATCAGTGCAATAGAATCGTTTGCCTGATTAACGATGGATGAGTAAATTTCCTCCCTTTCCTTTAATGCCTCCTGCGCTTTGTAAATCGCAGTAACATCGCGGGCAATACCAAGTATTCCATTCAATTTCCCATGGGCGTCAATTGCGGGTGCTTTTATGGTTTCAACCAGTTCAATATGGCCATCACTCATAAAAGTAACAGTTTCAAGCGTAGTGAACTGTTTTTTAGCATCCATTACTTTTTTATCATTCAACCGAAAATATTCTGCAATCTCCAGTGGAAAAATTTCGGTGTCCGATTTGCCTTCCAGCTCTTCTGCTGTAAGTCCGACAAGGCTCTCAAACCGTCGGTTACAGGTTATGTAGCGCCCGTTAGTGTCTTTCATAAAGACAAGGTCGGGAATGGTTTCAATCAGGGTGCGCAGGGTTTTTCTCTCATTGTCAATGGCTGTTTGCGCTTTCTTATTTTCAGTTATATCAATATTAAAACCTACAATTCCATCTATCCCGCTTGATGTAATTATGGGAGCGATAATCTGCTGAAACGTCCGGACATTGCCTCTAACTTCATATTCGCACTCTTCATTCAGGATTTCGCCATTCAGAACCCTGAGATTGTTCGACTTCCAGAGTTCTGCAACTTCTTCGGGTATTCCGGTAAAATCCGGCTTACGGCCCAGTATGCTGATGCCAAAATGCTCATTTGTTAATTTGTTTTCCAGAATGCCTGTCTGATCTTTATCTCTCGCCCAGATATCGAATGGGGCATTGTCAATAATTGTTCGGAGCAGCGCTTCATTCTCTTCTGCGGTTTCCTTTGCTTTTATCAATTCGTTTTCGGCATTTTTAAGTTCAGTAATGTCCCTTGTAAAAGCAAGCAGATGGGGCTCTCCAAAAATATTGAGGATGGAGGCCG
>JAAXUD010000547.1 GCA_013336205.1 Lentimicrobium sp.
CGTTTATCAAAGTAGGGACACGACATGTCGTGTCCCTACTTTGATAAAATCAATTACGTATTATTGAATTAGATATTCGAATTTTAATAATCAGCTAATCAGCTAATTATCTAATATTCAAATTAGCAAATCAAATAGAATCCAGTTTTTTCTTCAGCTTATCAATCAGGGCTGATTCGGTTTCATTCACGCCTTCGTTTGCTGCAGCGATTCGCATCGCGATTCTAACACAAAGGTTTTTTATACGTTTGTCGAAAAAAGTTGAATTTGAATCTATATAGGCTGTAAATCCGGTATAAGTTTCCCTGGCAGATGCGTTAATTTTCCTCAATCTGTTGAATTCGGCGCCAGCCTGGAGAACAGCTTCGCGCATATTGTGATTTTCAGAATCAGTGCTTTCAATTTCCTGACCAATGAAATCGCAAACTTTGTCGACTTCTTCGCTTTGAATAACACCATCAGCCCTGGCTATCGCATAAGCCAATTTGCCAAGTTCTGTATAAAAAATCGTATAATCCATTTCAAATATGTTTAGTGTCCGTTCAGGAAGTTAAAATCATTGCAAATTTCCTGCCATTGTTATTGTGGCAGTTAATCACATTTTGGTACTGTCAAAAACCCTAACTTTGTAGTAATTCCGAAGTGAAATACTAAAGATGTCTATCAGGATAAAAATTTTCAGGATATTGGATGCATTTCACCGGTTGCGGAAGCGGGTGCTGTCATTCCTGGATGCAATCGGCGTTCTGGTTGCTCTTTCAGGTTTGTTTGTGCTGCTTTACCAGATTGGGTTCGAACATAGTAAATCTCAGATAATATCAATACATAAGGTATATAACCTTATTTTATTTGTAATTCTACTGAGCAACCTTGCCGGACTTGGCTTAAAAAGATGGAAAACCAAAGCAATGAAGCTCAGGATAGCTGAATTGTTGCTGCTTCCGCTGATTTTACTTTTATTGGATATCCGCACCGGGTTTCCAGGCTGGGTTGAAGCAGATACCCTGGCATATTCATTGTTAAGCCGGAATTTAGCTGTTTATGCAGTACTTATTTTTATCCTGATTGTTGAAGTTTCTACCAGTACAATTCAATTAAGTAATCGCAATACAAACCCGGCCCTGCTCTTTGTTGGTAGTTTTCTGTTTATTATTGTATTTGGTACCGGACTGCTTTTATTGCCAACTGCAACCTATGAGGGGATAGGATTTACCGATGCTTTTTTTACCTCAACAAGTGCTGTTTGTGTTACCGGGCTGGTTGTAATTGATACCGCCACTAAATTTACCCCGCTGGGTCAGGCATTTATTCTGATCCTGATACAGGTTGGCGGGCTGGGAATTATGACTTTTACCAGCTTTTTTGGTTATTTTTTCAAGGGTGGCGGTTCATTTGGAAACGAATTCCTGTTAAAGGAACTGCTTAATGAAGAGAAATTAGGAGAGATATTCAGTACCTTATTGAAAATAATTTTAGTTACATTTTCAATAGAAGCGATCGGAGCTGGAATTATTTATCTTACGATCGATAAGTCATTGTTTTCCGGGCAATTGCCTTTACTGACCTTTTCAGTATTTCATTCCATTTCAGCTTTCTGCAACGCCGGGTTTTCAACATTAGAAGCCGGTCTTTATCAACCTGGCTTCAGGTACAATTATTCACTTCACTATATTATTGCATTTCTGATTATTGCCGGTGGATTGGGGTTTCCCATAGTGTTTAATTATTACCGTTTGCTGAAACACATGCTGAAAAGTAAATTCAATCAGCTTACCGGACGTGGCGGGTACTTCCATATTCCCAATATTATCAACGTAAATACCCGCATAGCGTTAATAACCACAGGGGTGCTGATTGTTGCCGGTTTCGCATTGTTTTTTTTATCAGAATACGATAATTCTCTGGCTCAACTCTCATTGCGGGGGAAAATAGCCGGGGCCTTTTTTGGTTCTGTAACTGCCAGAACTGCAGGTTTCAATACGGTTGACATGAATTTATTTGCTCCGGCAACAGTGCTTATTTATTTTGTACTGATGTGGATTGGAGCCTCTCCGGCCTCTACAGGTGGGGGTATAAAAACCACTACTTTTTCTCTGGCCGTTATGAATGTGGTCAGTATAGCCAAAGGAAAGGACAGGATTGAAATATTTGGCCGTGAAATCTCCAATGAGTCCGTAAGGCGGGCATTTTCAGTGATCTTTCTTTCGTTCCTGGTTATTGGACTGGCAGTGCTGGGTTTGATGCTGACTGATGGCGGATTCGGGCTGACAAAGATTATATTTGAAGTAATTTCCGCCTTTGGCACAGTTGGGTTAAGCCTTGGAGTGACCCCGGGTTTGTCCATGACCGGAAAATGGATAATAATAATAACAATGTTTCTTGGTCGCGTAGGAACGCTCACTATTATGGTCGGGGTATTCCGCAAAATCCGCAACCTTCAGTACCGCTACCCGACCGAAAGTATAATGATCAACTAATTCCAAATTATTTAATATGAAATTCATAGTAATAGGTCTCGGCAATTTTGGTTCCGAACTTTCGTTCAAGCTCACCTCCATGGGACATGAGGTTATTGGCGTTGATGGAAACCGGCAAAAGACAGAGATTTTTAAGGACATGATCACTCAGACTATTTGTCTTGATGTTACCAATGAGCAAGCCCTTTCTACTCTTCCGCTAAAGGAATGCGACTATGCAATTGTGACCATTGGAGAGGATTTTGGAGCTTCGGTAATGACAACTGCACTACTAAAACAAGCCGGGGTAAAAAAGCTTGTAAGCCGCGCCATTAATCCTATTCATTATAAAGTTATCCAGACGCTGGGCGTTGATCATATCCTTCAGCCTGAATTTGATGCTGCATCTCGATTTGCAGACAGCATTTTATTCTCAGGTTTAAACAACTCTTTTGATGTATCAGAAGATTATAAAGTTATTGAAGCCCGTTTGCCCGATCGGTATTCAGGGCTTATGCTTAGTGAGATTGATTTCACCAA
>JAAXUD010000548.1 GCA_013336205.1 Lentimicrobium sp.
CGGCAAGGGATATTGTTGTGATCAACAGAGTGGGCCGGGGTAAAGCGACCCTGATAATCAGTGACTTTCAGGGGCGGAATGTGATGAATGAAGCATTTGAAGGCGAAATCAAAGAGCAGAATATCAGTCATTTAATAGCTGGATTATATATTGTTACGCTTATAGAAGAGAGAAGTACCGTAAATATTAAGTTGGTTATAGAATAATTCTGCGCCCGGTGTAACAGTTTGTAATATAATGGGAATGCTTGTTTTATATAAGAGAAAAAGACGAGATTTTAATATTTTTCAGTTTAATCTCCTTTGCGGTTATCATTTTCCTCATCCTCTTGATAGGTGATAGTATTCTTCTGAATTAAGGCTATTTGTTTGGTTTAGTCAGCCATATTGGGTTTTTTGTATTCACATAGTGCCTAGCAGCCTGAAATATTGGCCGCAGATTTTTTTCACAGAAGATATTTCTTTCCACAAAACCTAAAAATTTTAAATTTGTCTATTATTCCAACTATAAAATTATACTATGGAAGACCACAAACAGAAAATCAAAGGCCTGCCTGAAAATGCTTACAGCGAACTAAAGCCGGGCGAAGAGTATAAACCCATTATGACCTCGGATAAAGTTTATCCGGAAGTTAATCTAAGATCCGTATTGCTTGGGTTATTGATGGCTGTTATTTTTTCTGCAGCGGCCGCTTACCTTGGCCTAAAAATCGGACAGGTATTTGAAGCCGCCATTCCCATTGCCATAATCGCTGTTGGTTTATCTACGGTTTCGAAACGAAAAAATGCCCTGGGTGAAAATGTGATTATTCAATCCATTGGTGCAAGTTCGGGTGTTATTGTTGCCGGGGCAATTTTCACCCTGCCAGCCTTGTATATTTTGAAACTGGAAGCCCATTTCTACCAGGTGTTCCTTTCGTCTTTGCTTGGCGGATTCCTTGGAATCCTGTTTTTAATTCCTTTCAGGAAATATTTTGTTTCCGATATGCATGGTAAATATCCTTTTCCGGAAGCAACAGCAACGACAGAAGTGTTGGTTTCAGGTGAAAAAGGAGGAAACCAGGCAAGGTTATTACTTGTAGCCGGGCTTATTGGTGGTATTTACGATTTTATCATTGCCACTTTCGGTTGGTGGGCTGAGGTTTTTACTTCGAGGGTGATTCCTGCCGGAGAAATGATCGCTGATAAATTCAAAATTGTATTCAAACTCAATGTGGGCGCGGCAGTCATGGGCCTGGGCTATATCATTGGACTTAAATATGCAGCAATTATCACTGCCGGCTCATTTGTAGGCTGGTACGTGCTGATCCCGGTCATCTCACATTTTGCCGATGGACAAACTATTGCTGTTGGCGCAAATGTTACAGCTATGCTTGCAGACATGTCGCCGGAGGATATCTTCAGGAATTATGTCCGCCAGATTGGCATTGGTGGTATTGCCATGGCTGGTGTAATCGGAATTGTGCGTTCCTCCGGTATTATCCGCGATGCATTTGGGCTGGCTGTAAAGGAACTGACCGGCAAACAGCACACTTCTGTTGAAACCAAACGCACCCAGCGGGATATCCCCATGAAAATCATCCTTTTTGGAATCCTTGGAACCGCTGCCGTAATTTTTGTCTTCTTTTTATTTGGGGTGGTCAACAACCTCAGTCAGGCTTTTATAGCGCTGGGTATAGTCATGGTCATTGCATTTCTTTTTACGACAGTAGCGGCCAATGCCATTGCCATAGTGGGAACCAACCCGGTTTCCGGCATGACTTTGATGACATTGATTATCACTTCATTGGTGCTTGTATGGGCCGGTCTGTCAGGTACTGCCGGAATGATAGCGGCTCTGATTATCGGTGGTGTAGTTTGTACTGCACTCTCCATGGCCGGAGGCTTTATTACCGATTTAAAGATTGGTTACTGGCTCGGTTCATCACCCTATAAACAGCAGTCATGGAAGTTTCTCGGAACGCTGGTTTCAGCGGTTACAGTGGGAGGCGTAATTATGATTCTGAACAAAACCTATGGTTTTACCGGTGAGGATGCGCTGGTGGCGCCACAGGCCAATGCGATGGCCGCAGTTATTGAGCCAATGATGTCAGGTAAAGCAGCGCCCTGGCTACTTTATGCCGGAGGAGCTTTTTTATCACTGATATTAACCATGATTGGTGTGCCTGCGCTGGCTTTTTCACTGGGTATGTTTATTCCCATTCAGTTAAACACGCCTTTGCTGGTTGGGGGATTGATTGCCTGGTACGTAACTTCACGCTCAAAAGACGATAACTTAAACCAGGCCCGCAAAGAACGAGGAACCCTGATTGCATCCGGTTTTATCGCCGGCGGTGCGCTGATGGGTGTAATAAGTGCGCTGCTGAAATTCGGAGGTATTAATTTTGTGAATGCCGAATGGTTCGAATCACATGCCGCCGAAGCATTGGCTTTGCTGATGTTTGCTGTGATTTCCGGATATATGATCTGGGAGACATTGAGGGCAAAGGTGGAGAAGTAGTAAAGACGCGATGCATCGTATATCAAAGAAATTAAAGACGTGATGCATCACGTCTCCAGGGAGAAGTAGTAAAGACGCGATGCGTCGCGTATATAAAGAAACCAAGTAAAGACGCGATGCATCGCGTCTCTAAAACCAAAAAAGATGAAAGAAAACATAAAAACCCGCTTTTTAAAATACGTAAGCCTCGACACCCAGAGTGACGATAGTTCCGACACCTGTCCCAGTACAAAAAAGCAGTTGGTAATGCTGCGTATGTTGCATGACGAACTAAAAGCTTTTGGGCTGGCAGATGTCAGTATTGACGATAATGGCTACGTAATGGCAACGCTGCCTGCCAACAATGGCAAAACCGGTCCGGCAATTGGCTTTGTAGCCCATGTGGATACCAGTCCCGATATGCCCGGTGAAAATGTGAAACCACGTTTGGTAGAAAACTACGATGGTGGAGAAATTCTGTTAAACAAAGAACTGAAGCTGGTGCTTTCACCG
>JAAXUD010000549.1 GCA_013336205.1 Lentimicrobium sp.
GGGTCAATTATTAATATTCTGCTGGCTTCCACTCCAGTCGATAAAAATGATATTTTAAAAGGAACCATTTTTACAGCGCTCGATATAACTGAAAACAAACGTGCCGAAGAGGCTTTGCGCGTGAGCGAGGAGAGATTTCATCTTGCCATGAAAGCCTCTAATGATGGTTTATTTGACTGGGATATCGAAACCAATGCTATTTATTACTCTCCGGGATGGAAAAAAATGCTCGGTTATGCCGACGATGAACTTCCCAATGATTTTTCTGTTTGGGAAAAAACCACCGAACCCGGGGATGTCAAAAAATCATGGGAACTCCAGCAAAAACTTATTTCAAAGCAAATTGACCGCTTTGTGATGGAATTTAAAATGAAGCATAAAGATGGATACTGGGTAGATATTTTGTCGAGGGCCGAAGCAATATTTAATGACAGTGGGAAAGCTTTAAGAATAGTTGGCACCCATACTGACATTACTGAGCGCAAGCAGACGGAGCAACGACTGAAACGCATTGAATGGCTGCTGACAAGCAGGCCAAAGGTGTCTGAAACAAAGGAACAAGCCTACATGCCGCCCTATGGCGACCTGGTTGCACTTAACACCAGCCGGCTTATCCTCGATTCGGTGGGAGAGCAAACGCTGGCCGACATTGTGGGCGACTATCTCAATTTGCTTGACACCTCCTCGGCAGTTTATGAAAAAAACGGCGATTATGCATTGGGCATCTTCACCTCAGGTTGGTGCCGCTTTATGGACACTGCTTCGCGGAAGGTTTGTAGAACCGACGATAATCGTGAAGCACTGGAATGCGGGCATTGGCATTGTCATGAATCCTGTTGGTCACACGCGTCGAAAACAGCCATTGAGTCGGGGCAACCAGCTGACATTGAATGTGATGGAGGTATCCGTCTTTATGCTGCACCAATCAGGGTTGGTGATGACATCGTTGGCGCGATCAATTTTGGATACGGTGACCCGCCACACGACGAAAGAAAACTTCAGGAACTGGCAACACTTTATCAGGTAAGTTACGATGAACTGCGCACCCACGCATTGAATTATGAATCGCGCCCGCCTTACATTGTTGATCTGGCAAAAAACCGGCTTCTATCTTCTGCACGTCTGATTGGTGAGATCATCGAACGCAAGCTTGCGGAGGAGGCGTTGCGCGAGAGCGAGGAGCGATACGCTTTCATCGCAAATAATACCAACGACGTTATATGGGCGCTGAGCCTCGGTACCGGGAAATACACATATGTCAGCCCCTCTGTGCAAAAGCTGCGCGGGTACACGCCCGATGAAGTTATGAAGCAGACGTTGGCTGAGTCCCTGACACCTGAATCCCTGCAAAAAGCAACAGCGCTGATTCAGGGGAGACTCGCGAACAGAAAACCCGGAGATACAAACAGTTATATCAGCATCACATTCGCTGACCAGCCGTGCAAAGACGGTTCCGTAGTATCAACGGAGGTCGTAGGAAGCATGATTTTTGACGAGAATGGGGCACCGGTGGAGATCATCGGCGTATCCCGAGACATAACCGAACGCAAACAGACAGAACAAGCCCTGCGTGAAAGCGAAGAGAAATTCAGGGACATGGCCAACCTGTTACCTCAGGTAATTTTTGAATCCGACATTGATGGAAACCTGACCTATTTGAATAACAATGCTTACAAGACATTTGGCTATCCTGAAGACTATCCCGTACTGGGCAAAAGTTCACTTGATTTTTATACACCCGAGAGCCGGCAAAAGGCAATTGAGAATATCAGGAAAAAAGTAGCTGGAAATCTTACAGGAGGAAGTAATGAATATGAAATGATCAGGAAAGATGGCTCAACTTTTCCGGTTTTGGTGTATTCAAATCTAATCATAAAAGAAGGCAAATTTGTTGGTCTGCGAGGCATAATTGTAAACATCAACGAACTTAAGCAGGCGGAACAAGCGCTGAGGGAAAGTGAGGGACGATTCAAAAATATGTTTGAACGGCATAGTTCCGTCATGTTGCTTATTGAACCGGAATCAGGCATAATAATAGGCGCCAATGAAGCATCTGTCAGGTTTTACGGGTACAGCAAACCTGAGTTGCTTACTATGCGGATTGATGATATTAATATACTCTCAACCGAACAGATCAAAATTGAACGTGAAAAAGCGGACCGCGAAGAAAGGAATTATTTTGAATTCCAACACAGGTTAGCCAACGGCGAATTACGCTCAGTTGAAGTTCATTCTTCACCCATTCTTTATCAGGATCAACGAATCCTTTTCTCTATTATTCAGGATATCACCCAACGTAAACAGGCAGAAGAAGAAATCAAAAAAACAGGGCAGCACTACCAGGCGCTGATCGAAAAAGCCCCCGATGGCATTGTACTTCTTGATGCTGAAGGCAACTTCAAATATATTAGTCCTGCGGCAAAAAAAATGTTTGGATATAACCAAGCGGATGAAGCTACCGGTCATCCTGCCGAATTTACTCATCCTGATGATTTACAAATGGTAGAATCCGAACTGGGGAAAATATTTGAAGACCCTACCTATATCCCAACCCTTGAATATCGCTTTATTGACAAACGGGGACAATGGCATTGGGTTGAAACTACATTCAGCAATTTATTGGCTAATCCGAGTGTAGAATCCATCGTATTAAATTTTAGAGATATTACAGAACGTAAACAGAATGAGGAAAAACTAGTTAAAAACGAAGAACGTTATAGTCTGGTTCTCGAAGCTTCAGAACAGGGAATATGGGATTGGAATGTTGAAACCAATGAAATTTTCTATTCTGAGCAATGGAAAGAACAAATTGGGTATCAGGATCATGAATTGAAAAACGATTTTAGCACATGGGTTGAGCTCCTTCATCCTGATGAAAGGGAATATTGCCAGAATGCAGTTTCTTCCTACCTAAAGCAGCCTGTTGAACATTTTATCCTTGATTTCAGGCTTCGTCATAAGGATGGAACGTATCGGTGGATACACAATA
>JAAXUD010000550.1 GCA_013336205.1 Lentimicrobium sp.
ATAAAACTACCATCGTGCTGTCTGACAGGCCATGCAAAAGGCCCGCCTTTGTTAGTCGTTTGCAGGATGGTACCACCCTGGTAATGAATACCTGAAACAGCTTTTTCATCAAGTATTACAATTTCTGTTGGTTCGCGCAGGATACCATTAAAAGCTTCTATACTGCCAACAACTTCCCAATCTTTTTCGCGGGAGGCTCGCTTTACAATAGCACGGATAACCGCGTTAAGTCCCGGGCAGTCGCCTCCTCCGGTAAGAACTAATACCCTCTTCATTTAGTTTTTTTCGTTAATAATGAATAACTTAGGTCTTTTTCGTCTTGTCTCTGAAAAAACGCTGCAAAAGTACAAAAAAAATATGTCGTTTCTAATCATTCAGCAAACAGTGGCATTATCCGGAATGATTTAACGTAAACTTAACAGGAAATGACTACTTTCGCACCTTTGAAATTATCCTATGGAAAAAAGGAAAAGACTTGCCCTGGTTGCACACGACAACCGCAAACAAGACCTGATTGAATGGGTGGAATTCAACGCACTGAAGCTACGTGAACATCAGATTATCTGTACCGGAACTACCGGCCGGCTTATAGAACAGCAGCTTCGTTCAAGCCTGTCAGAAGAGCAATATGGCGAATTTGAGGTTATTAAACTGAAATCAGGCCCCCTGGGTGGAGATCAGCAATTAGGAGCCATGATTGTTGATGGTAAAATTGATCTGATGATCTTTTTCTGGGATCCGATGCAGCCGCAGCCCCACGATGTTGATGTTAAGGCTTTATTGAGAATCACTGTTCTTTATAACATTCCAACAGCCTGTAACCGTTCTACAGCCGATTTTATTATTTCCTCGCATCTTTTCATTGAATCTTATAACCCGAGGATTAAAGATTACAGCAATTATATTAACCGGGAAGTTAAAATGTAATGGACGGCAGCGTAAGTGTAATTTTTGATATGGATGGCGTGCTGGTCGATAATTTTGCCTGGCACCTTCTTGCCTGGGAAACTTTTTGTAAAAGACATAAAAAGCATATTTCTGCTGATGAATTCCGCAATCAGGTTTTTGGTGGCAACAACCCCGATCATCTGAAATATATTTTTGGCAGTGACATCAGCAAGCAGCTGATTGAAGAATATAGCCTCGAAAAAGAAAGTATTTACCGCGAATTATATGCCGGCAATGTAATTGCTGTAAAAGGTCTTGCCCCATTTTTGCAGGAGCTTCGTGAAAACAGGATTCCGATTGCCATTGCTACTTCTGCAGAAAGAACAAATGTAGATTTTATCCTTGAGGCCATAGGCTGTGTTGGCACGTTCGACCAGATTGTTGACTCCTCAATGATCCGTGAGGGAAAACCCCAGCCTGAAGTCTTTCTGAAAGCAGCAAGCCTGCTGCAATCAAAACCAGAGGAATGCGTTATATTTGAAGATTCCCTTAAAGGCATTGAAGCCGGCCTCAGAGCACAGATGAAAGTAGTTGGTGTTGCTACCACTCATTATTACGCCGAACTAACCGAAGCCCATAAAGTAATAACAGACTTTACCGATATTTCCCTGAAAGACCTTAGATTATTAGTAAAAAACCCTAGTTAACAACCCCATAATCATTTTTTATGTCATCATTCAAAAAAGTAATTGCATTGGCAGCGATGTTCTGCATCAGCAGCATTGCCCTTGCTCAAAGCAAGATCGACTTTACGGAGTTTGATCTGCCGAACGGGCTTCATGTTATCCTGCACCAGGATAATTCTACGCCTATTGTGGCGGTTACCACTTCATACCATGTAGGATCAAAGAACGAAAGCCCCAATCGCACAGGCTTTGCACATTTTTTCGAACACCTAATGTTTGAGGGGTCTGAAAATATCCCCAGGGGACAATTCGATAAAATTGCCATGAATGCAGGTGGGCAAATCAATGCCAATACCGGGTGGGATCGTACTTTCTACTACATTCTTGTACCATCAAACCAACTCGAGCTTGGTCTCTGGATGGAATCAGAGCGTCTGCTTCACCTGCGCATCGACAGCACCGGTGTTGAAACACAGCGCCGTGTTGTTAAAGAGGAGCGCAAACAATCCTATGACAACAGACCGTATGGCTCACTAATCGAGAAAACATTCAGTACCGCTTATACAAAGCATCCTTACCGCTGGACCCCGATTGGATCAGCCCAATACATTGATGAAGCCACACTGGAAGAATTTGTTGAGTTCCATTCAATCTTTTATGTTCCCAACAATGCGGTACTTTCAATTGCCGGTGATATTGATCCGGTTAAGACCAAAGAACTGGTTACCAAATATTATGCAGATATCCCCAAAGGTACCAAAGAGATTTACAGACCATCCATCGTTGAACCAAAGCAAACGGCTGAAGTACGCGATACTGTTTTCGACAATATTCAGTTACCGGCAGTAGTTCAGGCATATCATATGCCGGCCATGGGAACCCCGGATTATTATGCATTAAGCATGCTCACTACCCTTTTATCTGATGGCGAAAGTTCACGCCTGAATAAATCGATCGTGGATAAGCAGCAAAAGGCACTTTTTGTCGGCTCCTTCCCTATTCCACTTGAGGAACCAGGCTTATTTCTTGTATTTGGAATTGTTAATATGGGCATAGATCCTGCCGATCTGGAAGCAGCTGTTGATGCGGAAATTAAACGTGCGCAGACCGAAGAGCTGAACGACCGGGAGTTTGAGAAACTAAGGAATAAGATTGAAAACGATTTTGTAAGCCGCAATTCAACAATGGCTGGTATTGCTGAAAGCCTGTCAGATTACAGATTATACTTTGGTGATGCGAATCTCATTAATACTGAGATAGATAAGTATATGGGCGTAACCAAGGCCGATATCATGAGGGTAGCCAACCAGTACCTTACCAGGGATAACAGGGCAGTACTCTATTATTTACCCAAACAAAGCCAGTAAAAAGGAGGAAAAATCATGAAAAAATTTATAGCAATAACCATTACCGC
>JAAXUD010000101.1 GCA_013336205.1 Lentimicrobium sp.
TCGTACCAGATACTTTCCTTCAGTTCTTCATTGAGTTCATGCAATACCTTGTGGTGGCCCTTTTCCCAGTCGGCCAGCCAGCTGAACAACTCCTTCTCATTCGGATCTGTAGCATCAGCAGCCTGCTTTGTGTAAACTTCAATGGCTTTGGTTTCCATGTCAATTGCTGCGGAAATGGCTGCTGCTTCAAAACTGGCAGCTGAAATCTGCTTTTTGATATCGCCTGAAAGGATGGCATCGGCTACACCGGCATCAAATTTCAGTTCGATCTTCGCAAATTTTTTGTCTTTGCTATAGCTGGCAAATTGCTTTGAGAGAAACTCAACGTGTGTTTGCTCCTCTTCAGCCATCATGGTAAAAATCTTCTTCACCTCGGCACTTTCAGTCTGTTCGGCTACTTTCTCATAAAAAGCCTTACCGCGCTTTTCCATCAGAATCGCGGTTTTTAAAATCTCGGTCGATTTGTTTTCCATCTTGTATATTATTATCGGTTGTATTACTTCATCGGTAAGGCAAACATACTAAAAAAGCAGACAAAATTCATAAAATACTGCTGAAGTCTGCCTTAATTAAACATTCCGAAAGGTATAAAGTTTGCTGACAGAGCAAGCACTGAATTCACTAAATTTGTCAATAATTCAGGGTGTTTGAAAAAAAAGATTCATTACAGCATATGATTGAAAAAGAAAAGATTCTGCGCGACCTTTTTACCCATTGGAGTGGTGAAGAAGTCCGATTGATTACCGACCTTCCTGCTTCAGGCTCAGACCGCCAATACTACAGGATTTCAGGCAGTGAAACCGACGCCGTAGGTGCCTGGAATCCTGATGAAAAGGAAAATAATGCGTTTGTTGGTTTTAGCAGGCATTTTGGAAATATCGGATTACCGGTTCCTGAAATCTTTGCTTTTCATACCAATGGCCACGCTTATCTCCAGTCTGACCTTGGGAATGAAACCCTGTTTAGTCTGCTTAGCGATGAAGGCCTCAGTAATCGGGTGAAGGACCTGTACCGTCAGGTAATTGCCTGGCTGCCCCAGTTTCAGGTAAAAGGCATCAATGGGCTCGATACCGGCCTTTGCCATCCCCGAAAAGCTTTCGATCGTCAATCTATGCTGTGGGATCTGAATTACTTCAAGTATTATTTTGTAAGACTTTCAGGAATAACTTTTGATGAACAAGCCCTTGAAGACGACTTTGAAAAATTGATTTCTTTCCTTTCGGAAGCACCTGCTGAATATTTCATGTACCGCGATTTTCAGTCACGCAATGTAATGATTGCTGGTAACCGTCCGTTTTTCATTGATTATCAGGGCGGACGACTCGGGCCACTGCAATATGACATCGCTTCTTTGCTGTTCGATGCCAAAGCCAACCTGCCAAACGATTTCAGGGAGGAACTCCTGAACCTCTACATGGATGAGGCTGCAAAATATACACGCATTAACCGGGAACAATTTACCCGGTATTATTACGGATTCGTGCTAATCCGGATTCTACAGGCGATGGGAGCCTATGGTTTCAGAGGTTTTTACCAGAAAAAGGAACATTTCCTGCAAAGCATTCCTTATGCACTTGACAACCTGAATTACCTTTTAAATCAGCATCATCCGGGAATTGAGTTCACCGCACTTGAGAAACTGTTGCTAAACTTTATCGGAAGTGAAACCCTGCGTAATTATGCGCGCCCTGGTCTGAAAGTCAGAATTTGCAGTTTCTCCTACAAAGAGGGTATTCCGTCCGACAATTCCGGTAATGGAGGCGGTTTCGTTTTCGATTGCCGGGCTATGCCCAACCCCGGTCGGCTTGATGCGTATAAAAAACTAAGCGGCCTTGATGAACCCGTGGCGAATTACCTGGCTTCTCAGCCTGAAACAGGTCTTTTTATCGGAAGCATCTTCAATATAGTTGACCAGGCCGTTGAAAATTATCTTGCCCGTGGCTTTCAAAGCCTTATGATCAGTTTCGGCTGCACCGGCGGCCAGCACCGTTCCGTATATTTTGCCGGTCAACTCAGCCAGCACCTTAACAAAAGATTCAGATTGAACACCACAGCCGAGCATACTCAAAAAGACAAATGGCCGGTGTAACCGGGTTTTCAATAACCTGACCAACATTACTGGCTATTTCATAATCTTTGTCAGGGTATTAAAAAATTAATGATAATTTTTACACGGAATCTGCGACTTATGGTAAGCAAATTTGTTACTCTGATTGAATTTACCGGTGTGTTGTTTTAAGATATTCATTTTGAATCCTCCGGCTTACTTTAATAAAAGACATCCATGAGCAAAACAATGTGTGAGAAAGGTAAAAAAGGCGAACAGGACAGCGAACATCCAAAATTCAAATGCAAAAAATGCGGCGCCCTGACCAAAAAAGAAAAACAAGTCTGCAAACCGAAGGAATTATAGCTTTAGTTTAATCCGATGAATGAGCCTTTCGATATAGAACCATTTAAAAACGAACACGAAGTCATACGTCTGACTATCAATCAGAT
Source organism: Lentimicrobium sp. (assembly GCA_013336205.1). GTDB lineage: Bacteria > Bacteroidota > Bacteroidia > Bacteroidales > Lentimicrobiaceae > Lentimicrobium. The sequence continues at coordinate 2,500 of JAAXUD010000101.1, forward strand.
AAAAAAGGACTTTGGAATGTTTGGTCTCGATGTTGATTTCCCGCTTGATATGGATATGGTCTATCATGACCTATTCAGGGAGCTCGACTATCATGTTTCAGGCTTACTCACCGGCAATGTTCAAAAATTGTCGGCCCTGCTTTACCAGATAGACCTGAATGAAAAAACAATCCTGAAAGCATGGGAAGACCATCCTGAATTTACGCATGCTCAGGTAATTGCGGAGCTGGTTATTTACCGGGAATTAAAAAAAGTGCTGTTCCGGAACTACTATAAGCATTATAAACTAAAAAACCTGCCCGAAGAATGAAGGCGCTGATCCTGGCTGCCGGCCTCGGCACAAGGCTTAAGCCACTTACCAACCAAACCCCCAAGGCCTTACTTCCGATTGGCCCTTATACCTTATTACAGTTTGCCATCTTAAAATTGAAAAATTCAGGATTCAACGAACTGATAATCAATGTGCATCACCATGCTGATCAGGTTATCAGTTATCTTGACAAAAACAAAAATTTCGGGTGTACGCTTGCAATCTCCGATGAAAGGGAACAATTGCTCGATACCGGTGGCGGAATAAAAAAAGCGGCCTGGTTTTTCAATGACAATCTGCCCTTCCTGGTTTACAATGTTGACATAGTCACTGACCTGGATCTTCAGCTGCTTTATGAACATCATAAAAAATATCAGAATATCGCAACCCTGGTAGTCCGGGATCGTAAAACATCACGCTACCTCCTGTTCGATAACAATATGCAGCTCAGCGCCTGGAAAAATGTATCAACCGGTGAAAAGCGGATTGCCAAACCCACTGCCGAACCCTTAAGCCCTTATGCATTCAGCGGTATTCATGTGATTAATCCACAACTGTTCAGCCTGATGGAAGTGCAGGATCGTTTTTCAATCATTGACACCTACCTAAGGATTGCCGCAACACATCCGATTGGAGGATACCTCGACAACAGTCAGCTTTGGGCCGATGCCGGAAAGCCGGAAAGTCTGGCGGAAGCAGGTGAAATTGCTGAAAAAATCAGGTACTGAAGCACATTATAAAAGATCCACGCATTACTGAAAGCTACCGGGATTAATTGATATTTGCATTTTCCGGACTATAATAAAGAATCATAACATGCACCAGGCCTTCCTCGAAAAACTTGCCCAAAAAATAACTGCCACCCATTCCGGTCTTGGCAACCGGCTGTGCGTGGTGATGCCCAACCGCAGAGCCGGGCTTTTTCTGAAACGCTACCTGGTGCCCAAAGATCAAAAACCCTTGTGGGCTCCGTCGGTATTTTCGATTGAAGACTTTATTTCAGCCATTGGCAAGCTGAATGTTCCGGACCCGCTCACTTTATTGTTTGGCCTCTATGAAGCGCATTGCAGCGTGGAAAAAAGCAATGCCACCGGCTTTGATGATTTTGCCGGCTGGAGCAAAGGCCTTATCCGTGATTTCGAGGAAATTGACCAATACCTTGTCGATCCGGCAGCACTCTTTGGTTTCCTGAGTGAAGCCAAAGCGGTAAGCCTCTGGAATCTTGACGGAGCACCCCTAACCGACTTCGAAAAACAATACCTACGTTTTTTTAACGCGCTGCCCGAATATTACAATTTTTTCACTGCAAATCTGCTTAAATCGGGTCAGGCATACCATGGCCTCGCCTGCCGGCAGATAGCCGAAGACCCGGAAACTCAACTCAGATCTCTACCCTGGGACTATATCATTTTTGCTGGTTTCAATGCCATTACACCAGCGCAGCTTACCTTAATCAGGCACCTGATTGGCGAAGGCAAGGCTGAGATCATCTGGGATGCCGACAATTATTACATAGGAAACCCGGCACAGGAAGCCGGTCGATTCCAGCGCAACTACCTGAAAGATAAATCACTGGGCAAGCCTGACGATATCAGCCATTTCTTTGAAACCGGTGAAAAGGAAATTCAGATTGCAGGCGTGCCGCGTAATGTAGGTCAAACGAAGTTGGCCGGAAATATCCTGAAAGGGCTTATCGAAAAAAACGGGCAGGATGTGCTGAGTAAAACTGCGGTGGTACTGGCCGATGAGTCATTGCTGCTCCCTTTGCTCAACGCGATTCCGGCAGAAGCCGGCGCCTTTAATATCACCATGGGTTACCCGCTGCAGCAAGCGCCGCTTTATGTCTTTTTCGACAACCTTCTGGGGATGCATGTAAATGCCGCCGCCGGGAAAAATACTGATCTTTCTTATTTTTACTTTAAAGATGTGTTGTCTTTAATTCAGCACCCATATACACCGCTTATCGGGGATAATCTGACCATTAAAAAAGCAGCTGAAACATTGAAAGCGGCTAAAAGTTCATTTATAAGTGCTCCTGACATTTTCAATTCAGAAGGGATAAACAACAAAAAACCATTCTTGCTGGAATCCCTGTTCAACAAAATCAATACACCCGCTGATCTTACCACATTGCTGATATCCGGCATCGAGCTATTCAGAATTGCCATGGAAGAAGCTGAAAATAATAATGAAATAAACAGAAGCGCTGATGGCGAGATACTCTTCAACATCGCGCTCATTGTAAACAGATTACACACGCTGGTTAGTGAAAGCGGGCTGGTTGGCGAATTGCGTACGCTGCAAAACCTCTTCCGCGAAGCAGCAGCTTCCATGCCCGTGCCTTTTTACGGAGAACCTCTTGAAGGTGTGCAGGTTATGGGAATGCTCGAAACCCGTACCCTTGATTTTGAAAATGTAATTCTGCTTTCGGCAAACGAAGATACCCTCCCCTCCCGGAAATCATACAACAGTTTTATCCCCTTCGACATCAGGCAGCAGTTTGGTTTGCCCGTGCACCACGACCAGCAGGCGGTGTTTGCCTACCATTTTTATCGGTTATTGCAACGCTGTAGCAATGCCTGGCTCATTTACAACTCCGAATCCGATGAGATGGGCGGAGGTGAAAAAAGCAGGTTCCTCAACCAGCTGATTACTGAAATGCCCGCGGTGAACCCAGGAATTAAAATCAATGAAATCAAACCAACCTCACATGCCTCTTTAAATCAGCCACTTCCGATTGTGGTAAACAAAACCCCTGAGGTGATTTTAAAGCTGAAGAGTCTGGCAGACAAGGGGTTTGCACCAACCTCGCTCAATACTTACCTGGCCTGTTCGTTAAAATTTTACTTTTCATATGTTCTGCGCCTCGGTGAACCGGAAGAAGCAGACGAAACCATTGATTACCGGACACTTGGCATCGTAATTCACAAAGTGCTTCAGGACTTTTATACCCCCTTTATTGGTCGCGTACCGCAGAAAAGTGATTACGAAAAAATGCGGGAGGAATCAGCCCATGCTATTGCGGAAGCCTTAAATGAAAAATTTCCCGGAGGCAATGTTACCTCGGGGCGCAACCTGCTTATTGTTAAAGTCGCCAATGTATGGATAAACCGTTTTCTTGAACTGGAAGCAGCCAGTACTTATGATTTTAAATCAGGCGATCAGCTGCTGGCCCTGGAAGAAACCTTAAAATCCTCAATACAAATAGATGGCATTGAAAACGAAGTGCTGACTATAAACCTGAAAGGAGTAGCCGACAGAATTGACAGGATTGGCGGTGTAACCAGGATAATTGACTACAAAACCGGGAAAGTTGAAGCATCTGAGCTCAAACCCAAAACTGTTGAGTCGCTGTTTGAACAAAGCGCCAAACCGAAAGAAAAGGCGTTCCAGTTACTATTCTACCTCTTCCTGGCAGACAAAACACCGGCTATCAGCGGATTATCGTCCCGGGTTGAAGCCGGGATCATCAGTTTCCGGTCGTTGAAAGATGAATTTATGTCGCTGCTACTTCCCGGCAACGACCTTGACACCGCACTTCAGGACTTTAAAACCGGCTTAAACAACCTCTTCACAGAAATCTTTGACGAGAAGGCTCCATTCGTACAAACCACTCAAAAAGAGCATTGTACTTTATGCCCGTTTAAGACCATCTGCCATAAAACGGAGGGTAAACGGCAGTGGTAATTTTTTACAGCAGCATAACATAAAAAAGTTATATCAGTTTGATAACCGGGCAAAACCTGATCCGGCAATAAAAAGACAAAGCCGGATACAATAAAAAAAGCCCCGTCAAAGATGATTTCTCTGACGGGGCTTCTGTTGTTAAACGCTAATAGATACAGGTGCCACTAGCATTTCCTGTTTCATGGGGTGACCCGATAATACTGTCAAATTCTTCCTGGCTGATATACTGTGGCACATAGGTACCCTGGTTGTACAGGATATTTGCATAGAATGACCTCAGATGATTGCGTGAACCTCTATCCAGGTTATTGAATACAATGGTAATATCTTCATTGTCAACAAGCGTCAACAGGTTTTCGAGGTCATAAATATCCAGATCTTCGATGGTTGCGCCTACGATCAAACCATCAAGCAGGGATGCGGAACCCTGGGTGATCAGGGCAGTGTAGAGGCTCTGCAGGGTTGGGTTTGAAAAAACTCCGGTCACATGATTGGCAGCAGGGTCAATTAACTGATATTTATCCAGCAGGGCTTTTACGGCGTTGCTGTGTGCTGTTTCACTCTTCGAAATATTCAGAAAAACTGGCTTTGTATAGAGGGAGTACAACCCAATATATACATCGTGTGCCAGCATCTCCTCTTCCCTCATTAATAGCAATGCATCAGTTTCAGCCTGGCTCAGCGCTTCCACAGGCATGGAATCGACACAATTGCAGGCAACATCCATAAAAACATCATCATAAGTGTAATTAATCGTTGCAACTTTCTCATCAACATTTTCAGAAGTTAAATCAGCGGTAGAAACTTCATCTTTGGAACATCCGGCGAAGGACAAGGATAGTGTCAGAAAAATAATTCCCAGAACACCGGTCATGACTTGTGATTTTTTTGTCGTTTTCATAGTAGTTTTTTTTTAGTTAATAACTGATGGTTTTTCCATTTATAAGTTATACACATCTGAACATATGAACCCTTATGCCTACCCTGTGTAAGATTCCCCGAATATCTTATACAATTCCAATGCAAGGCGGCGAAAGGGGCTTTTATGGAGAAGGTATGGCGGGAATCCGAACAGCCTACACCCTGTTTTACAGCATGTTAACTTCTGTATTTTTACATAATAAAATAATTATGATACAAAATATTTTTCATTCCAAACCGAGGGTCCGGGACATGCAAACACGTGATGTATAGGTTTTGGGAACAAAACAACAGGGAGTGATCCTGAGCATGCAGTTTCAGATTCCATGTGATCAGGAAGGTTTATGGAAGGTATTTCCATGAATTCAATTTCACCATAAAAACAATAAAAGTCCCTGAAAAACAGAGACTTTTTTTGTTTGCGGTTGGATAGGACTCGAACCCGTCTCGTCATAAGTGACGAGATGACAGGCACATATTCTGACTAATAGTCTATTCATTCCGGGAAAGGAAGTCCCTTGTCAAAATTTCAATTGATCGGCGGTTGAGTTTCTTAAGTCGTTTTTCATCAATCAATGCCTCGCGTCTGGTTTCGAATTCTTTCAGGTAAACCAGCTTCCATGGCCCTTTTCCAGCGGTTAATGGCTCATTTCATTATTGTGTTCCCACAAACGACGCAT
>JAAXUD010000551.1 GCA_013336205.1 Lentimicrobium sp.
CGAAGGTCCTGCAGTGCAGGAAACTACCGGTAAAAAAGCTCCGGCCAGAACCTACCAGGATCTGCTGCGCAACCCTGCAGATGAGCTAAAGTTCGAATATTACACCCAGGCTGAAATTAAGCGGATAAGTCTTGATGGAACGATAAGCGATTATCTCCCAAAAGCTATTTACAGAACATTGTCATTTTCGCCCGATGGCAAATACCTGATGGCATTAACCGTAACCCGCCCTTACTCCTACATTGTTCCTTTGGGTCGTTTTCCGGTATCCTATGATATTTACAATGCTGATGGCAGTTTTTTAGTGAATTTTCACAAACGGCCGTTGCTTGAAGAACTTCCGAATGGATTTGACGCAGTGGAAACCGGCAAACGTGCCATAGGCTGGAGAGCCGACACGCCTGCTACCCTCACCTGGGCTGAAGCGCTCGATGGCGGTGATCCGGCTACTGAAGCAGCGTTCCGCGACAAAGTTTACCAGGCAGAAGCACCATTTACAGGGCAGCCAAAACTTATAATATCAACCCGGAACCGCTTTTCAGGAATAAGCTGGGGAAATGAAAATCTGGCCCTGGTTTATGACTATTGGTGGAAAACCCGGAATACCAAAACATACCTTATTGATCCTGCTGCTGAAAACGAAAACCCTGCTGTGATTTTTGACCGCTCAACCGAGGACTATTATGGTGATCCGGGCGATTTCCTGACAAAACGCAGCGAATTCAGAACAAACACTTTGTGGACTTCAGCTAATGGATCAACACTATATCTGCAGGGTGAAGGTTATTCGCCAGAAGGCAACAAGCCTTTTATTGATGAGTTTGATCTCAAAACAAGTAAAACCAGGCGACTTTGGCAGGCAGACGGCTTGTCAACCTATGAATCAATTATCAGAGTGGTTGATCCCCTGAAAAAGAAACTGATTACCTCAATTGAAAGTAAAACCCGGAATCCGAATTATTTTTTCAGGACTGGCAATACCTTAAAAACACTCACCTCACTGCCTAACCCTTACGCATCTTTTATGAGTGTTAGTAAGCAACGGCTGAGGTATAAACGAGCCGATGGGGTTGATCTTTCAGCGACGCTCTATCTGCCGGCAGGTTACGACTCATTGCGCGACGGAAGATTGCCCCTGCTTATGTGGGCATACCCGGTTGAATACAAGGATAAGGAACAGGCAGGACAGGTAAAGGAATCGCCACATACCTTTGTCCAATTATTTTACGGGTCGCCGGTATATTGGGCCGCCAGGGGTTATGCGATCCTCGACGATGCTGATTTCCCGATTATCGGGGAAGGTGAAAAACAGCCCAATGATTCATTTATTGAACAATTGGTTGCCAACGCAGCGGCTGCCATTGATTACACTGCAAACCTGGGTATTACCGACAGAAACAGGGTTGCCATCGGGGGACATTCTTATGGCGCTTTTATGACAGCCAATCTTATGGCTCATTGCGACTTATTTGCAGCCGGGATAGCACGGAGCGGCGCCTATAACCGCACCCTGACTCCTTTTGGATTTCAGGCAGAAGAGCGCACCTACTGGGAAGCGTCTGAAGTCTATAACCAGCTATCGCCCTTTATGCACGCAGATAAGATTAACGAACCACTGCTTATGATACACGGTGACGCCGACAATAACCCCGGCACCTTTACACTGCAGAGTGAACGGCTTTTCGGCGCCATTAAAGGGCTGGGAGGCACAGCCAGGCTGGTTCTGCTGCCATTTGAAAGTCATGGCTACAATGCCCGCGAGAACATTATGCATATGCTATGGGAAACAGACCAGTGGCTTGAAAAGTATGTTAAAAACCGGATCTCAGCAGATTAGTTTTGACTATCCGGTTGTACAGCCAAATATCTTAAGCAGGATATTTAAGAGTTAAGCCTGTATACCGAATCGTTTATTAATCCGGAGCAGGTATTGCAAAGGAGGGAGTTTAAATAATGTTGGAAAAGACTACAATTATGCCCGCGATAAATACTGCCATTGCTATTGCTATCCAGTTGAAGTAGCTGCGAATAATCTCTTTGGCTTTTGAGCCGAATTTCCAGATCAGCCATACAAGCAGAAAATACCTGGCACCCCGGGCAATGAGCGCTGCGATTACAAAAAGAATAAAATTAACACCAAAAACGCCCGATGTTATGGTTGCCAATTCAAACGGCATTGGCGAGAAACCTGCAATCAGAACAATCAGGACACCCCATTTTACGAACATTGCCTGTATTGATTCATAAGCTTCAATGCTGAATCCAGGAATATTGCTGAAGAAGAAACCGGCAATCCCGGTGAAACTTCCATCATCTGCAATCCAGAGCAGATTTCCGATAAAATAACCGGCAACAGCACCGGTAACAGCACCTATGGTTCCTGTAAATGCATAAAGAAAAGAACGGCTGGTATTGGCAATTGCCATGGCAATCAGCAATACTGTGAATGGGAATGGCGAAAAAACTGACTCCATGAATGCCATTATAAACAGCACGGGTATCGCATACTTTGATTCAGCCTGTTCAAGTATCAGGTGGTATATTTTTCTGGCAAATCGCATAGATATAAGCTGGCAGTTAAGTTAAGGTCACTATTGAACAGCTTTGTAGCTGCTTAGTTCAAATTTTGATGTATTTTAACAATATTATGCAGGCCATTCTCAACCTGATGGCTTTTTTAACTGCGATTCAAAAGTGGGAAACGTTGTTAGCAGGTTGAAGAATAACCAACTGTTCGGAAAAGATTAAAAATCTAAACAGTAGACAAACATACTGTTGTAATGAAATAAAAATGCCTGATAAAAAATAAAAATGAAAAGATTATCTGACCAGAACAACAGAGCCCCGTTTTGATGCCTTAATTCCTGTAAGATCGGTGTAGGAGATTACCCAGGCATAGATATCCCGAATGGCTTCCCGGTCTTTAAACTGACCATTCCAACCCTCAGTCGGATCATTGGTTTCGAAAAC
>JAAXUD010000552.1 GCA_013336205.1 Lentimicrobium sp.
CTTTTGCGGGGTCTCTGCGTCTTTGTGTGATTCTTATAGTTGCCAGACTATTGATTATTGCAAAAACAATAAAAGCCGTGAGCAAATTCGTCACGGCTTTTATTTATCGATAATTTTATTACTATTTCTTTAACAATTCCAACATTTTCGATCCGATCTCTGCCGGTGAATCAACCACATTTACACCACATTCGCGAAGGATCGCTTTTTTTGCCTCTGCAGTGTCACCTTCACCACCAACAATAGCGCCCGCATGACCCATGGTGCGGCCTTTCGGTGCGGTAGCTCCGGCTATAAAACTTACAACGGGTTTTGTCCCATGCGCTTTTATCCAGTATCCGGCTTCGGCTTCCATACCTCCTCCAATTTCACCAATCATAACAATGCCTTTGGTTTCGGGGTCGGCCATAAAAAGCTCTACTGCATCGCGGGTGGTAGTGCCGATAATCGGGTCACCGCCAATACCAATGGCGGTCGTCTGGCCAAGCCCTGCTTTGGTCAACTGGTCAACTGCTTCATAAGTCAACGTGCCTGAACGGCTTACAATACCCACCACACCTTTTTGATGAATAAAACCAGGCATAATGCCGATTTTAGCTTCTCCCGGAGTAATAATTCCCGGACAATTAGGACCAATCAGCCTGCTATTCCGGCCATTCAGGTATTCTTTTGCCATCATCATGTCCTTGACGGGAATACCTTCGGTTATGCAAACTATTACTTTTATCCCTGCATCGGCAGCTTCCATAATTGCATCCGCAGCAAAGGCCGGTGGCACAAAAATCAGGGATACATCTGCGCCTGTTTCACTGACTGCTTCCACAACTGTATTGAAAACCGGACGTCCCAGGTGAAATTTGCCTCCTTTTCCCGGAGTAACGCCACCAACGACATTGGTGCCATATTCAATCATTTGGGTAGCATGAAAAGTACCTTCAGTGCCTGTGTAGCCCTGTACTATCACTTTGGAATCTTTGTTAACAAGAATGCTCATAAAGCTGTTGCTTAGTTTGTGGATTGGGTAATTTTGTCCCTTACAAGGAAAAAACGTTAATTTTGTTCAATAAAGTCAATAAAATTGCTTATTTTTAGTGGTTCTGAATAACACTTAAGGCATACAGGCTTTCGTATTCAGGAACTTTCAGACAAAGTTTTACTGAATATTTTATGGTCTCTGCCCTTGCCTTCTGAACGAAGAAGAATAGCAGGCACTAAAAATAGTAAAAAAAACAAACCATGAACCCTGCCCTTTTTAATATTAACGATACGATCTGCGCATTGTCCACTCCGGCAGGATCCGGGGCTATTGGAATCATCAGATTGTCAGGACCTGATTCGCTGGCCTATTGCCGCAAGTTCTTTACTTCAGTCAATTCACAAACTGATCTAGGCAATGTACCTTCTCATACGGTTCATTTTGGCCGCTTCAGCGATGGCGATCAACTTATTGACGAAGTGCTGGTGACGGTTTTCAGAAATCCGCATTCCTATACAGGCCAGGATATTATTGAAATTTCCTGTCATGGCTCAGTTTTCATACAACAAAAGATTCTCGAATTGTTGCTTACATCCGGCGCCCGCCTTGCCGAACCTGGTGAGTTTACGCTCAGGGCATTCCTGAATGGAAAATTTGACCTTTCGCAGGCTGAGGCGGTGGCCGATTTAATAGCTTCCAACTCTGAAGCATCGCACCGTTTGGCAATGAGCCAGATGCGGGGAGGCTTTTCACTGAAAATAGGTGAGCTCAGGGCCAGGCTCGTTGACTTCGCCTCCCTGATAGAACTCGAACTTGACTTTAGTGAGGAAGATGTTGAATTTGCCGACCGTACCGAACTTTTCCGCTTGCTTGACACCATAAAAGCCGAAATCGAGAGTCTCAAATCCAGCTTTGCACTGGGCAATGTTATGAAACACGGCATTCCCGTTGCTATTGCCGGCAAACCGAACGTTGGCAAATCCACCTTGCTGAATGCCCTGCTGAACGAAGAGCGGGCCATTGTTTCTGAAATTCCGGGCACTACCCGCGATACGATTGAAGATACAATAAGCATTCAGGGTGTTACTTTCCGGTTTATCGACACCGCCGGCCTGAGGCACAGCGAAGACATTATCGAAAATATCGGTATTGGCCGCACTTATGAAAAAATGAACCAGGCTTCCGTGGTTTTATACGTTTTCGACATCACCACGACCACTGAAAAAGAGATTGACGAGGCCATTGCTGATATCCGCACCCAGCTTGAAGATTCTGAAAAACAGATAATTCCGGTGGCCAACAAAACAGATATGCTGATGACGGCACCACATTCATTCAAAAAACTAGTGGAACTCGACACCTTGTTTGTTTCAGCCAAACGAAATGAAAACATTAACCTGATTACAGAGCGACTGCTGAAATCAGCCCACTCAGGTGAAACCGGAGATCAGACCATTGTTTACAGTCTCCGCCATTTCGAAGCACTTACAAAAGCCGCGCTCAGCATCGAAAGCATCGAAAAAGCATTCGCCGAAGGCATCCCCTCCGATCTGATCGCCATTGATATTCGCCAGGCACTCTACCACCTGGGCTCCATCACCGGTGAAGTCACTACAGATGAGCTACTTGGGAATATTTTCGGGAAGTTTTGTATTGGAAAGTAAACTCTACGGAACAATCAAAACGTCAATGATAGCAACCCAAACTATCTTAAGGTAATCTTCAAGTAACCCTGAAAATAAAGCTCAACCAGTAGATTACCGGTAAATCAATTAATTCCGAAAGTGGATTTTGTGATATACGTTAAAACACAATGAATACGTATCCATTCAGAGGTAAAATTGAAAACATAACATTCAAAACCGGAAACTGTCAGGGAAAGTTCTGTTATCATAAAAGATAACCTGATGAATTTCGGATATTCTAAAATGAATATTTCTATAATCTGCCAATTTTTCTAATTTTACCTGAAATAACAGTATCTGTTACA
>JAAXUD010000102.1 GCA_013336205.1 Lentimicrobium sp.
GGAATCGCTCAATTTGGATCTAACCTAAAATAAATCAGCACTTAATAAAAGTATCAGGTTATTTCTTTACTTTTGCACCTCTTTTATCAATAGCCTAACTTTACAGGAGCATTAATGAGTAAATACCCTGAATATAAACAACTTAACCTTACATCACTTAGCAAAGATGTGCTAAAGAGGTGGGAGGATGAAAACGTATTTCAGCAAAGTCTGGATATAAGGAGCGATTGCAAGCCTTTTATCTTTTATGAAGGACCTCCTTCAGCCAATGGCGTACCTGGCATTCACCACGTTATGGCCCGTGCTATCAAAGATATTTTCTGCCGTTATAAAACCATGAAGGGTTTCCTGGTGAACCGCAAAGCTGGCTGGGACACCCACGGTCTTCCGATTGAGATCGCCGTTGAAAAATTCCTTGGCATTACCAAGGAAGATATCGGCAAAAAGATTTCGGTTGACGATTACAACAAAGCCTGCCGCAAGGAGGTAATGAAATATAAAGACCTTTGGGACGACCTGACACGCCAAATCGGTTATTGGGTTGATCTTGAACACCCATACATTACATTCGACAATAAATACATGGAAACCATCTGGTTTCTGCTGGCCAAACTTTACGACAAAGGACTGTTATACAAAGGTTACACCATTCAGCCCTTTTCGCCAGCTGCCGGCACCGGCCTGAGCACCCACGAGCTTAACCAGCCTGGCTGTTACCGCAACGTGAAGGACAATACCGTAGTTGCCCAGTTTAAAGTGGTACGCGATGCAAAATCTGAGAAGTTATTCTCCGACCTGCATGGTGAACTCTTTTTCATGGCCTGGACCACCACCCCCTGGACATTACCCAGCAACACTGCCCTGGCTGTTGGCAAAAACATAGAATATGTTAAGGTAAAGACCTTTAACCCCTATACTTCACTGCCTATTACCGTAATTCTTGCCAAAGAGTTAGCTGGCAAATATTTCCCTGAAAAGAACGCGGAACTGAAACTGGCCGATTATGAAGCCGGTCAGAAAGCTATTCCTTTCGAACTTGATGGAAGTATCAAAGGCAGAGAACTGGAAGGTATGCGCTATGAGCAGCTGCTGCCTTATGCACAGCCTGCCGAAGGCGATGCTTTCCTCGTAGTAACCGGCGATTTTGTTACGACCGAGGATGGAACAGGAATCGTTCATATTGCCCCGAGTTTTGGCGCCGATGACTTTAAAGTGGCAAAACAGAATGGAATCGGTGCCCTTACCCTGGTTGACAGGCAGGGCAGGTTTACCGAAGAAATGGGCGAATTTGCCGGCCGCTATGTAAAAGCAGAATACGCTGCTGATTACGATCCGGCCAGAGAAGACAATGTGGACATCGACCTTATCGTCAAACTGAAAAAGGAAAACCGCGCTTTCAAAACGGAGAAATACGAACACTCCTATCCGCATTGCTGGCGAACCGATAAACCAATTCTTTACTATCCGCTCGACAGCTGGTTTATCCGCACAACCGCTTACCGCGACCAGATGCTGGCATTGAACAAAACCATCAACTGGAAACCGGAAGCTACCGGAACCGGTCGTTTTGGAAACTGGCTCGAAAACCTGGTTGACTGGAACCTGAGCCGCTCACGCTATTGGGGAACACCACTTCCAATCTGGATGACCGAAGACAAGGAAGAAATCCTTTGCATCAGTTCAGTAGCCCAGCTTAAAACAGAAATTGAAAAATCGGTTGCTGCCGGTTATATGACTTCAAATCCTTTGGAAGCTTATAAACCCGGAGACAATTCTGACGAGAATTATAACACGTTTGACCTGCACAGGCCTTATGTGGATGATATTATGCTGGTTTCTGCAACCGGAAGAAAGATGTATCGTGAAACAGACCTGATCGATGTTTGGTTCGATTCAGGCGCGATGCCTTTTGCCCAGTTCCATTATCCATTCGAAAACAAGGAAACCCTCGACCAGTATTTCCCAGCCGATTTTATTGCCGAAGGCGTTGACCAGACCCGTGGGTGGTTCTTTACCCTGCACGCAATTGCTACCATGGCATTTGACTCCTTGTCGTTTAAAGCGGTAATCTCCAATGGATTAGTGCTTGATAAAAACGGCAATAAAATGTCAAAGCGGCTTGGCAATGCGGTTGATCCTTTCGAGACCATAGAAAAATACGGCCCCGATGCCACCCGCTGGTATATGATCACCAACGCTCAGCCCTGGGACAATCTTAAATTTGATCTTGAAGGAATCGGGGAAGTTCAACGCAAGTTTTTCGGCACCCTTTATAATACTTACAACTTTTTTGCCCTGTACGCCAACATCGATGGATTTACATACAAAGAAGCTGAGGTTCCATTAAATGATCGCCCTGAAATTGACCGTTGGATTCTCTCGGAACTAAACAGCCTTGTTGAGTCTGTTGACGGATTTTATGATGATTATGAACCCACCAAAGCCGGCCGGGCCATTTCCGATTTTGTTGATGAACACCTCAGCAACTGGTACGTGCGCTTGTCGCGCCGCCGCTTCTGGAAAGGCGATTACTCAACTGATAAAATTTCAGCTTATCAGACACTCTACACCTGTCTTGAGACTGTTGCCATACTTTCGGCACCTATCGCTCCGTTCTTTAGCGATAGGTTGTTCACCGACCTTAACGGGATAACAGGCCGCAGCAATGCCACCTCGGTTCACCTGGTTGATTTTGTAAAAGCAGACCATTCTTTTATTGATAAGTCGCTGGAAGAACGGATGCAGATTGCCCAGAAAATATCGTCAATGATACTTTCTCTGCGCAAACAACACAGAATAAGGGTTCGTCAACCATTGAGCCGGATTATGATCCCTGTTTCAGGTGAGACTTTTAAGGCACAGGTAGAAGCTGTTAAAAATCTGATTCTTAGCGAGGTAAATATCAAAGACATTGAATATATTTCAGGTCAGGGAATACTTGTTAAGAAAGTAAAAGCCAATTTCAAGGCATTGGGCCCCCGTTATGGCAAGTTGATGAAACAACTGGCTGTCGCGCTTGCTGGTATTGATCAGACTCAGATTGCACAATACGAAACCACCGGCCAGCTTCAAATTACCGTTGAAGGTGAGTTGGTTGAGCTAATTGAAGGTGATATGGAAGTGATCACAGAAGACATTCCGGGTTGGGTAGTTTCTTCAACAGGCAGTCTGACTGTGGCACTGGATGTAACTATAAATGAGCAGCTTCGCGACGAAGGTATCGCCCGGGAACTGGTAAACAGAATTCAAAATATCCGCAAGGATAAAAACTTTGAGGTAACCGACAGGATCATCCTCGAAATTGAGAAAAACAATGGGCTTGTTGAAGCCCTGAGTAATAATTATTCGTATATTTGTTCTGAAACCCTTGCGGATTCATTTCGCGAAATCGAGACAATCGAGGCATCGAAACGCATTCTGGTCGATCTGACCGAGGATCTGCAGGCAGCCATTAGTGTTGAACGCTTAAGCTGAAAGCAAAAAGAACAGGGGTACGAACCAAAACTAAACTGGCTATGAAAATGGAAGAAATTCAGGACGAAAGCTTAAAAAACAGGTATTCTGACGAAGAATTGGAAGAATTCAGGCAAATAATTCTTGCCAAGCTGGATAAAGCCCGCAAAGATCTTAAAATGCTTACTGAAGCTTTTGCAAACAGCAACGAGCATGATATCAGCGATACCTCCCCCACTTTCAAAGTGTTGGAAGAAGGTTACCAGGTAAATTCCAAAGAAGAAAACAGTAAACTTGCTGCCCGTCAGGATAAGTTTATTACGGCGCTCGAAAACGCCCTTATTCGCATTGAGAATAAGAGTTATGGCATTTGCAGGGTTACTGGTAAGCTGATTTCGAAAGAGCGGTTGCGCATTGTTCCTCATGCTACACTCAGCATCGAAGCAAAACTTAATCAACCGAAATCCTGATTAAGCGCCCCTGTTGTGATGGGAAATTCCCCCTTCATGAATAATAAAATATTTTTACCCGTTTACCGGGAAGTTATTGTTGTGCCTTTACCTGACCGCCTCTAATACTGAAAGAATCTTGAAAAAAGCTTTTTTTATCGTTGTAATTATTCTGATTATTGATCAGGTTCTTAAATTCTGGATAAAAACCAACATGAGCCTGGGCGAAGAGATTAATGTTCTGGGCAACTGGTTTATTATCCATTTTACCGAAAACCCCGGAATGGCTTTCGGAATGCAGTTTGCCGGTGATTATGGCAAGCTCATCCTAAGCATATTCAGGATCATTGCCATTATCGGCATCATCTATTACCTGTATATTATAACACGTAAAAAGGTAACAAATGGTCTTATTATCAGCCTTTCGCTGGTGCTTGCCGGTGCCATGGGCAATATGATCGACAGTGCCTTTTACGGGATGATATTCAGCAACAGCAACTACTTCGAAGTGGCCCGATTTATGCCTGTTGAGGGCGGTTATGGCACCTTTCTCCACGGTCGGGTGGTCGATATGTTCTATTTTCCAATTTTTCAGGGGTTCTATCCCTCCTGGGTGCCTTTTGTAGGAGGCAGTGATTATATCTTTTTCAGGCCGGTTTTTAATATTGCAGATTCCTCAATAACCATTGGCGTACTGCTGATGATAATTTTCCAGAAACAGTTCTTCCAGAAACAGGAATCGGTTATAAATCAATAACATATAGAGGCGTAATGTCCGATAAAAAGAAGGGAAACGAATTGTTGTTTCCCTTCTTTTTATTGATGCCAATGCGTATATAAATTACTTCGACAAGAAACAGACAAATTTTTATAAATAAAGTCACTATTGTCCGGTCAAAATTAAATAAGCGTTTGCCACGAAGAATCGAAGATGCTATTCTGGTAGCTATCGGGACACACTAAATGAGTAAAATAAATTTGTGCTATTGGTGCCCCCGCCTGCCGGCAGGCAGATTTGTGGCGAAAAAAGAAAGTAAGGTGTATATTATTGAAATCTTCGAAAACTCAAAGCACTAAAGCCATCGACTCATATTTAACTTCCCCCCCCGGTCAACAATGATCAGAACCTAATAAATTTTACGATTTATGGAATGACAAATTCTCCAGTTAACACCCTTGGATGCTTACGGAATAATTCGATAATTATTCCGTTCAGAAAAAATTCCTGATCTTTTTGAAATTTTTTAAAAATCATCAATAAAAATGTATTTTTGTGCTTGAAAGCATATCAGTATTATGCAAATAATGAACTACTAATTTAAACAAAAAGGGATGAAAAAGAGATTTTTACTATTTGTCGGTTTGGTAAGCTTACTGACTTTTGGACAGACGCAAACTGCGTTTGCGCAATGCGATATAGTTATCAGAATGCAGGATAGCTATGGAGATGGTTGGAATGGTGCATCAATCAAAGTGTACGATGCAGCTGTTCTGCTGGGCACAGCCACAATAGCTAATGGCTCTGTAGGTACAGCAACAATTTCAGCCCCCGATATGACTGATATTCGTTTGGTATGGACAAACGGGTCTTATCCTGAAGAATGTGGCTTTACCGTTACAAATGGAATAGGCATAGACGTTTATGTTTGTGCATTCACGGAATCACCTGCCCCGGGTGAGTTTTTTGTTTTCAACAATATCTGTAGTTCAAGTGGGCTCGACGTTAACCTGGTCAGCCTGGCGCTACCTGAAAAAGTAGCAGTGGGAGCTCTTGAAATCAGTGGTGTTGTCAGAAGTGAAAGAGATACCCCTATTTCTTCATTCGATGTTATTTATTCAATTGATGGTATTGTTAGTGAGTTAGCTACCATTAACGGCTTGAACATAGGATTCAATGAGTCGTATACATTTACACATCCTCAGATTGCTGAAATCCTTGTGGGCAGTCATTTAATTGAAGTGATAATTGAGAATATCAATGGCGAGGGTGATGATGATAATCCTGCTAATAATGCATTATCGGTTGAGGTAATGTGTGTAAATGAAATATACCAGCAAAATGTGGTTTATGAAGAAGGAACCGGAACCTGGTGTGGATGGTGTCCACGTGGCCTGGTTGGATTAAACACCATGGCACATAACTATACTGATGGTACCTGGATTGGAATTGGCGTTCATAATAATGATCCTATGGAAGTAACTGCTTACGATGCAGGCATCGGAACCTTTATCAGCGGCTACCCCAGTGGTGTGATGAACAGAACAAATGTATTTGACCCTGGTTTATCTTCGCTGGAGCCTGCTTATTTAGCCGCTAAAGCAGAAATCCCATTGGCAAAAATAGAAATAACCGGAAAAACATGGGATGAAAATACCCGCAACCTGACAGTTGAAGCAACATCAAACTTCGCGTTGGATCTTACAGGCGTCTCTTATAATGTGGCAATGGTAATAGTTGAAAGTGGTGTAAGAGGTACTACGTCTCAGTGGAATCAGGCCAATTATTATGCAGGCGGTGGAAATGGCCCTTTAATTGATTGGGATGGAACCAACTGGGCTACTCTTCCAAACCCTGTTCCAGCTGCAAATATGGTTTACAATCACGTAGGCAGAGTTTTAGTTGGTGGCTGGAATGGAGTTTCTGGTATTATTCCGGCTGAGGTGGTTTATGGAACCGCCTATACTTATGAGTTTACTCATACCCTGGCGGCAACATCTAATCCTGCCGAAGTGGATCTGGTAGTTTTACTTATTGATGCCGTCACAGGAATTATTGTCAATGCCAGTGAATTGTCGCTCGAAGCCGATGTTCTGGCTCCTGATTTTACCTCGGATGTGGTAACTGGTGTAGCTCCTCTTGAGATTGTTTTTACGGATCAAACTGCTGGTGGAAATGTTGCAGCATGGTCATGGGATTTTAACAATGATGGCACCGAAGACTCAAATGAGCAAAACCCAACGTTTACCTATGAAACAGGAGGTTTATATTCTGTTGCTTTAACGGTTACCAACCAAACAGGGAATACCTTTAAAGTTCTTAAAACAGATTACATTAATGTGGGCACTGTTGGCGTGGAAACAATAGCAGAAAATAACTTTATCTGCTATCCAAACCCTACAAAAAATGTAATTCATATTCAAAGTAAAGATGCTTTGACCAGTATCAGAATTTTTAATGTTAATGGTCAAACTGTTTATGAGGATTTCAATACGACATCTAAATTCCAGACTATTGATCTTTCATCCTTCAAAAAGGGTGTTTACTTCATGGAATTAAATTCGGAAAAAGAGACAAAACGTGTTAAAGTGGTGGTTGATTAAATGATTCAATAGTTGAGACGCGATGCAGTTGAGACGCGATGCATCGCGTCTCAACTATTTTTATTCGCAGCCTCCCCGAAATTTACCGCTGCCTGATCCCCAGCCAGGCAACCACATAACAAGCAAAATCACCGATTACTTTCCGGTCATCTCCAAGTGTTTTTCGCCAGGCTGTTTGCTCTCCGGCATTGGCCATATTCCTGGATAAAATATTCAGGCTGTCAATCAGCGTATTGTGCAATCGGGTGCGCTCATCATTCGATACAATTTTATCTTCCATGCTCATAAAGTTCCATTGGGCCCTCACTTCCGTGTAGCGAATGGCTAATTTGTAGAAATTGCCGCTCAGTTTCTTCAGACTTGTTGCATCAACTACCTGAAACAGTGGAAGAAAAAATTGTTCGTTCATAGGATATCGATGAATTATTTATTGAATAAGCTAACGGCAAATTTTTATAACTGATATACCGGCAAATACGATATTCATAAATCCATTCCGGAAAATAATTCCTTATAATTAACCTTGTTCTTCTGCTGTCTTGTCAGGCTTATCTATCACTTCGGATCCAGGTTTAATTTCAGCAATCAGGTCCTCCAGATTGTGCGCGTCTTCCAACCTGAAATCGCCGATGCGTGTGCGCCTGAGTACTACAAGATGCGCACCGCTGTTCAGTTCCAATCCAAAATCCCGGGCCAGTGAACGAATATAAGTTCCTTTGCTGCAACTTATCCTGAAATCCACCTCAGGCATTTCAATCCGGGTTATTTCAAACTCG
>JAAXUD010000553.1 GCA_013336205.1 Lentimicrobium sp.
GTGCAGTTGTTATGCTTGGGTTAACTAATTTCCTTTAGCTCAGAATGGCCGGAGTGACAACCCAAGTGAAATAGGATAAATCTGCGGACCTTTATCAGTGAAAACTTTAGTAACAGAATAGAAACCGATTACGCTTACCCATTTGTAACCTATCTGTAAGGTAGGTCCAAATCTCCAGGATTCAATATTCGGCAGGTAACATTCCTTTGTTTTTGCCTTACTTCCATCTTCAAGGTTATCACCTTTGTATTTTGTGTGCGCATTGATATTAACACCAACCTTGGCACCGATTGCAAACCGAAAACCACTCTCGCTTTTAAACCTCAATTCGAGTGGAAAATCAAGATAAGTAAGTGAAATTTTACTTTTATCGTAATCAAGCTTTTCGTTATTTTCGGTTTTTGGAGGGATTGGAACAAAGAAAGATATGCTTGAAGTATCGCTTAGTGTGGCATTACTGTAAAAATTATGCATGCCCAAACCGACGCCGATGGCAAAAGCAAAATTACTTTCTTTAACCGGAGAGGTATATAAAACATATACATTAGCCCCTTGGTTTATGGCGCGGAAATCAACACCACGGGGAGCATCCATTACAAAATCGGTAAAAACGTCTACACCGGTAGAAAACTTTTTCAGGAATAGCTCGCTGCTCATTTTCTGTGCAGATAATGTTGACGAAACTGCAATTGCAGCAAGGAAAATCAGAATGGTTCGTTTCATGAATTGGAATTTAAATTTGGAGCAATACCCGACACAAAACCGATGCCGTAATTACCAGGATTGGCCATAAAGACATTGGCAGCGGCAAAGATAGTACTTTTGGCAATGCTTCAAACCTTCACAAATGAAATCGGGGAAACTGCACTCCTGATGCCAACCTGATGCATACAGGAAATAAGTGCCTGTTTTAGCGAATCGGAAATAAAGATCTGACAATTCTGGCGGTTAGCGAAATGATTCCTGACTTTCTCTCTTAAAGTCATCCATAAGTTCAAAAAGACAATCTCCGATTCTGTATCTTTCCTTTTGATGGCTTTCGGCCCATTTCGCCAATTCTGCCAGCTCTTTCGAATTGAGCCAGCGACGGGACTTTTGGAACTCCCTTAAAAAGAGCAATTTATCGAAACTGACTATTTTTAAACGCTCTTTAAAATACTCCTGCATACCTACAATGCTTATCTTCGATTAATAAGCAAATGTGGTGTATTAATTTACAAAAAACCGGGCAAATTATCCGGCGCCGGACTTTAATTATCCAGCGCTGCTGTATTGTTATCCAGCGCTGATATTTTACTGAAAATACAATGAAATCGGTTCAGATTATGAACCAGACATTAATCATCAAATCCGGGGCGTTTAAAATCCATCGCTTCAGGAAAATCCTTCAGGGCCCGTTTTTTTATTCTTCCAAGTCTCACAAGTGCAGCAAGCAGCTGGTCTTCATGTTCAGGCATAAAAAACAGTACAATTGTCAAAGCATCTACTGTTCTGTTAATTGCCAGGATTGCAATTTTTGCCGAACCATTGTTGTCATGCCTGCCTTCAGGGGTATCTTCAAATGGGGGAAGCACTGCCCTGGAAAATTTAACGGCAATAAAATGCATGAACCACTTCAATACTTCGAGTGCATCACTCAAAGCCAGAAAGTCTATTTTTGCGGCTATTTCAAGTGCCGATAATTTCTCATTTATGGCCAATTCATTCTCGTCGAGCCATTTTATCAGCCATTTGGAATGTTCATCAGCCTTGCGCACCAGGTAGTTTTTTTTGCCAGGCTTTTCCATTTCAAACCCATCATCCTCCATTGAATCCAGATCAACACCATGTTCTAAAGCCATGTCGTGCAGCAACTCCATGGCATCGCGCAACATAGAGCCCACATATTCGGCCAGATCCCTTTCGGGCTCTTCACTGATTTCACGGATATGTTCTTCTTCCTCTCCCATAGCATAAACGCTGCAACGGGCGGTAAAAGCACAGCGTTCGCACCACCTGTCGCAATAATTGTGTATACCGGAAATGATATCCCTGGTTGCCCTGATCTTCTGAAACTGTTCTAATGCCTTCTTACCGCTCATGATTATATTACCTGTCAATTATAATCACCAGAAGCATAAAAGGTAACTCGATATTAGCTCAGAAAACAGTAAATAGAACCATTCTAAAGCCGAACCGGAAACCTGGACAGTAAATTGGCTGATAACTAAAAAGCCTTCTGGCTTCTAAAACCAGAAGGCTCTTCGATTTTATCCCCGATTTTTTGATATTCGGGAAGGATCGTTTATCTCAGACTTTTATTCTGCTATTCCCACCCTGTTCAATATAAATGCAACCTCAAAAGCAGTTTCTTTCAATGCATCAAAACGGCCGGTAGCCCCGCCATGTCCTGATTCCATATTGGTTTTCAATAACAGGATGTTGTTGTCGGTTTTCAACGCCCGGAGTTTGGCAACAAACTTAGTTGGTTCCTGGTACCCAACCTGTGAGTCATTTAAGCCTCCGGTAACCAGCATGTTCGGGTAATTCTGCGCTTTCACATTGTCGTAAGGCGAATAAGAAAGCATATACCTGTAATATTCTTCTTCGTTGGGATTGCCCCATTCTTCGTATTCCTGGGTAGTCAGCGGCAGGCTGCTGTCGAGCATCGTATTGATTACATCAACAAAAGGAACCTGTGCCACCACCGTATTGAAAAGATCAGGGCGCATATTGGCTACGGCGCCCACCAGCAAGCCACCGGCGCTGCCACCCATGATGGCAAGTTTAGCAGAAGCGGTATACTTGTCAGCAATCAGTTTTTCCCCACAGGCGATGAAATCAGTAAAAGTGTTTTTCTTTTTGAGCAACTTGCCGTCTTCGTACCATTGCTCTCCCATGTCACTGCCACCCCTGATCTGGGCTATCGCAAATACAAATCCCCGGTCAACCAGGCTGTAAAAAGAGGAG
>JAAXUD010000554.1 GCA_013336205.1 Lentimicrobium sp.
AAAGCCAATTATCTTCAGAAATATCCGGGCGACAGCTACATTGATATTTTCGGGCACGACAATTACGGCGATGTTTACAATACATCGGGAATTGCTTCATTGCTCACACACCTTCGCCACCTGGTTGAAATGGCTGAAGAACGCAATAAAATACCCGCTCTTACTGAAACCGGTCTGGAAGGAATAACCAACCCAATCTGGTTCACCAGTTTTATGCTTACCCCGATTAAAAACGATCCGGTTGCACGTCGCATTGCCTACCAGGCAGTATGGCGCAATGCGAATACAAGCCATCATTATGCCCCATATCCCGGTCATGCTTCGGTTCCTGATTTTATGGAATTTTACAATGACCCCTGGACTACTTTTATTGATGATCTCCCCGCGATTTACGATTCGGCAATGGATATAACCGGCGCATTGGGCATATCCAATCAGCATCTGAATGAATTAAAAGGCATCAGAATTTTCCCAAACCCTGCTGATGAATTCCTGAATATACAAAATGGCAATGATTCAGGGCAGGTTGAATTCAGTGTGGTAGACTACAGCGGTAAGCTGATACGGTCAGGCAATGTCGGCGCAGGAACCACAGCCTCAATAGCCTTGGGCCAATATCCCAAAGGCATCTATCTGCTGCGAATGGAGAATTCAAGTGGTCAGTCTGCATCTGCAAAATTTATAGTCATTTAAATCCTGTTGACTTTGCCTTGCAGATTTGAATCTGTACTCCAATAATTTTCAATCCTTCATCTCCGTAAAAATGAAAAAAAACATACGCATCCTGCTGATCACTTTAATCTTAAATCTGATCATCATCTGGGTTCACGGGCAGGAAGTTCCGCAAAAATCAGTATTTAAAAACATTATTACCGCCAAAGCCGATAAACTGATGGATGGCGATCAGGAATTTCGCTTTATGGGACTGGCAGCGCCCAACATCCAGCAAAACGAATCACAGATACGCGCCGATCGCACCAACCGCTTCCCCGATGAATTCGAAATCAGGGATATCCTGGGTGGAATTCAGCGTATTGGCGGACTTGCCACCCGTACTTTCTCACTGTCGGTGTATTCGCCCGACGACAAAGAAATGCCGGTTTACATTTCTGCAAGAAGAACCTACAATGAAGAAGCCTTTCAATGCCTCGACCGTGTTATCGCTTTAAGCCATGAATACAATGTAAGGCTGATCATCCCGTTTATCGCTTCACAATCATTTGGCGGCATAAGAGGCGTGGATGAATTCTCAACCCTGTCAGGAAAACCCAAAGGCTCATTCTGGACTGATGAGGAGGTTAAGGCCGATTTCCGTCACTTCCTCGATTTCATGCTGAACCGAAAAAATACTGTGAACGGGATTCTTTATAAAAATGATCCGGCCATACTTTGCTGGCAGCTGGGTAATGAATTCGGCAGCTATCCGGGCGACCGCGGACTTTCGTACGACGAATGGAGTCCGAAGATCCTGGCCTGGAGCCTTGAAATGGCCGCCTATATAAAAAAGGTTGATCCCAATCACTTAATAATGGAAGCCGGTGGTGCTGACCGCAGCGCACTGATGACAGATCCGAATATCGATATTATCAGTGATCATTTGTATGAATACTGGAACCGTATGGGCGGACGTCCCTGGGAACTCTCCCCTATTGCCAAAGCTTCACGCGAAGAATGCAAAGGGAAAAAACCGCTGATGGTCGATGAATTCGGGCTGGGAAGTACCGAAAACCTTCGTGAGCTTATGAAAACCATCCGCGAAGAAGGCATTTCCGGCGGACTGATGTGGAGCATTCGCGGCCACCGTCGTGATGGGGGCTGGTATTACCACAACGAAGGCGGCACGCCTGTCAACTCATTCCATGTACCCGGTTTTTCTGCCGGTTTTGTATATGAAGAAACCCGGCTGCTGGATCTGTTGCGCACCGAAGCCTTCCTTATCCGGGGCCTTGATCCCGAGCCTGTTGCTGCACCATCGCCTGCGCCCGTTCTGATGCAGAAAGGCGAAGGGTTTACCTGGCGTGGTTCAACCGGTGCAGCCGGATATACCATCGAAAGAGCCGAAAATCCTGCCGGTCCATGGAAAGTACTGGCTATTGGCCTGGAGGACTCCGTGATTGCCGATGTTACAAGCTTTGAACATTCACCCCCTGCCTCAGAGCCGCTCACACTTTATTATGATGAAACGGCTATTTCCGGAAAAACATTCTTATACAGGATCAAAGGCGATAACATTGCCGGAAGCTCGGCTTATTCAACTGTGCTGAAAATCGCTTATTAACAGTCGGTCCGGATTAAATTTAAATGTATTTCACCAACTCATTTCCTTAAAGGAAATCTTCCTTTACTGCCACTTTTCTGCTTAATCCGGAGGAGGGCAAGCCAAAAAAATTATAACAGAACGAATTTAAACCAATACTAAACCTTAATAAAAAATGGAATCAAAAACCGCCGGTGATACGCACTATATAAAAGCTTATATTGAACATCCGATACCCGAGCGTAATCCATTGGCAGATAAAAGATTACTTGACCTGACAAGCTATTACAATGCCGCGCTGGCAGATAACCTGCACCACAAGCCCGGTAATACCCTGTCGGATTTACCATGTGGAATCCAGGCATTTGACAATGTTACGTTCGATGTTCGGGGTGTAATTCAACTGGCGGGTAAAAGATCGGCAGAAATAACCACACTTCTGTATCCTGAAAGCATCCTGGAAATCCCCGTTTCGCTGAAAGGAAGCGTCCTACACTTCCTTCATGCATCGGCATGGAACATCGAAGCTGAAAAAATGGAAATCGGTGAGTATTTCATTAATTATTCAGATGGGCAATCACTTTCACTGCCATTGATTTACAGAGAAAATATCCGGGACTGGTGGGGAAATTCATCGGAAACTGACCAGGTTTCAGCATGGCGCGGCAGGAATGAAAGAACGACATCTGTAG
>JAAXUD010000555.1 GCA_013336205.1 Lentimicrobium sp.
TGCTTTCAGCGAATTTGGTGATGTTGGCAAGGCAAGCGTCATCATGGATAAATTCTCCGGTCGCTCGAAAGGTTTTGGCTTTGTTGAAATGTCAAACAACGAAGAAGCGAAACAGGCGATTTCGTCTCTGAACGAGAGCAGGCTTGGCTCCAGAAACATCAAGGTCAATGAGGCAAAACCCCGCGAAGAGCGTTCTTCGTCAAGGTACTGAGCCACTGAGGTTTTGACGGACTACCGTTAAGGTATCCTTGTAACCGATCTATCGACGGTGATGATGTAATTATTTGCTCATCACCGTCGATTTTTCTTTTCCCCTCCCCTGATAAAAAATTCCCTTCCGCTCAATAGCTATTACTTTTAGTCCCCATTTCCTTCTTTTCTCAATGATTGCGATGGTTGCTGCGTGTCAGGCGGTGAGAGCGCCGGAACTGGTTTTTGAAGTTCTGCAACTTTGGCTTTGTGCTGGCTGACTTCATTTTCAAGCGCATCGATGCGTTTGCGCTGACTCGATGATTTGATGGTTTTCTTGAGCAGAGCTGGCGAAAGCACCAGCAGCCCGATCAGCACGCCGATTGCAAGCGTCGCCAACAAAACGAGCGAGAGTGAGCCGGTGATTGTCCAGTTGAAAAAAGATATGGTGACCAGCATCGAGTTCTGCAAAGCAAACACCACAGCCAGAACCGCAATGAGAAGTGCGATAATCAAATAGAGAGTTGCCATTTTCTGCAAGAGTTGGTGTTTGAATTACCTCTGCTGCTTAAAACCTGCCTGCTCAGCTCTGGGCGTTGAATGCAATACTACGATACCGATTTTTTTCATTAATCCATTTTTTTGACTTAACGGCCTCTCTACGTTATTTCTGACATCTTTTCGGTAAAGCCGGATTTCTGAACGGCCTGAAGCTCGAAGGCATTCTCCTCGTAAGGTTTACGCCCCTGAAAAAGTGCCCAAAGGCTCGCGAGCGGATATGCAACAAGGAAAAAAGGGCCGAACGCTTCGCACTGCCTGACATGAACCTGCTCATGTGGACGTAAAACAGTAAGAAGTTCATGACTCTGGCCAATGATTACATGGCCGAGAGTAATGGCTCCAAAAGGATATTTGCTTATCCAGCTTGGCACCTGCTCCTGGCTGTGGCGAACCCCAACTTCGACGGTATGCCCAACCCGGCGAAGGCTTCCAACAAGCAAAAGGGTCACAACTCCAGGGATGACCGCAAGTATGGTGCACGGCGACGCCCAGATGTAGCTAAGTAAACGAACAAGCCGGATGTTCATGCAAGCTTAATGCTTAGCAACAGGTTGATGAAAAAGTATGGCATCATTGCCAAACCAAATTTTGGCATTTGATGGGCGGAAAATTCTGCTCTGATGTCATGTATAAATCAAATTTCTATATGGATTTAGGTGCTTGAAATTTCTTTAAATTCATCCACCAGATAATCAATAGGGAAGAAAATCTTTATTAGTTCAAATACATTGTTCTCGTCAATTCCTTCATCAACTCTAATCCATTTAGTTTTTGATATTAAATCAATCCTATCTTTATAATATATAAGGTTTGGTATGTCGAGAGGATTTACAAAATGTGTTGCCAAATCAAAATGATTGATTTTATTTGATTTTTTATCAAGCAACATGTGGGCATATAAAACCTCATCACCATTTCCAATGATTTGCCAAAACTGAACCTGGATATTTGAATCAACTAAGTTTCCCAATACGTAAAGATCTGCATAAACGCCCTTATCAAAATCTTTTTCTTTTTCACATATAAACCAAGAACTGATAGGCTTTTTATTTTTTATTACACTCTCAAGTATTCTTTGATAATCAACTGCATACACAGGAGCACGGCTAATTACAGAATGATAACTTTTGCTAATTTTAATTCTAGAATTATAAATCAATCCATTTTTATATAGATATTCTAACAGATCAATAATTTTCTTTTCAGGAAAGACCCAGTATCCATCAATTTCATAGATGCGGCTAAACGGTCTTGATTTTTGCTTAACCTCTATTATTTTTTCAAATTTAATTAGCCCATCTTTATCAAAAGAATTTTTAAAGATTTCTGTTGACATATAATCCAGTTGCTTGATTACATATAATTTATCATTCTTTCCATAAGGCACAACATCTACATGCTCGCCAACAAATAAATCCCCACCATAAACGATATATGTATTCTGTTTGGAGTCGGTGCCTTTTGCAAAACAAGGCCAAAGCATCTTATTATCGATTTTAAGTTTCATTGTAGAATTTCTTGTAACTACATTGTTTACCTGCTATACTCTTGTGTTCCTTACTTTTCATGCTTGACGAATAATCGCAAAAATATTACTTATTATTAATCATTTGAATAATAACTGCCATAACAAATTCAAATAATTTGTTCACGCGAACCCTTTCCCTGAAGCTTTTTCTTAAATGACGCCTGGCTCTCCCCGGAAGGCTTTCCGGCAAGTAGCCCTTCCACGCTGATGTCTTCATCCAAATCCGGCCAATGGATTCCATGACCTTTGCCAATCAACCGCCAGTTTGCTCTTTCCTCCGGGCAACCATGTTCCAGACGCGGGAACCAGCCCAAAGGAACAGAAATGGTACGTCCGTCACTCAGATCGACGGTAAGCGTATCCTCGCTGACATGAACGTTCTGAGCGAAGGGGTATTCGATTTCAACAGCCAAAGTATTCATTCCATGCCTCCACGAAGGATTCCTGTTGCTTTTCAATTATACCGCGAATCTCTTTCAATTCAAACCGGCTGAAGCCTCCGCTATTCTGGAGACGGATCAGATCGAGCCAAAACTTTGCAAGCTTGTCGTCTCGCTCCACATGGATGTTATTAATCTGGCCAATAAAACTCGCAAATATATTATATTGCGAGTATGGAAAAAATCGATATTAGAAAACTCTCTGACCGTGAGCGCGCTTTATTGCGCAA
>JAAXUD010000556.1 GCA_013336205.1 Lentimicrobium sp.
CTTGGTTTCCGGATATTGTCTGAGAATATCACTGAGCAAACCATTTGGATCAACTTTCATCATAATTTTGATCAACTCCCCGGTTAAAAAACACTTTGTAAAATTATCTTATTCTTTTATTATTCCGGCTTGACAAAACCATGCTTGATAGAAATACGCATTACTTCATCACCCTGTAAATACTTCAGAAACTTCGAAGCCTATAGCCCTTAACTTGGGGTCATACTCAGATATTAGAAATAGACTTCGGTTTAATCACCCAAGAATCCCATCGGCTTCAGCCGTGGGAGTGTCAAACACCATCAAACACTGGTTTTAAATTAATCACTAAATCCGGAAAAACAGCTAACTGTACTTTATCGTCCTCAGTGTACGCTTCTGGGCGGCCATATCGTTTGTTTTCCTGTAATGCGAACACGTTTAAATATTTGCCTTCTGGTTCTATAATCCAATATTCTTGAACGCCGGCCTTTTCATACTTGTTGAACTTTACTACCCTGTCCAGCCTTGCCGTTGATGGCGACGATATTTCAATGATTAAAGTTGGAACACCAAAATAACCAGTTTTCCTGAGTTTGGTTTCATCACACACTATAACGATATCTGGTTGTACAATATTCGAAATATCATCGTCATTTTCATTGTATTCTACCATACATAAGTCAAAGGGTGCCGCAAACACTCTGCATGGTTTATCAATCAAGTAATTTGATATTTGTCTGTGAAGCTCACTTGATATGCTTTGATGCTGCCATTTTGGAGCAGACTGCATATAAGGTACTCCCTCAATTATTTCCCATCGTTCATTTTCCGGCCAAGTTATATAATCAGCATAGGTATGCTTTTTATTTTCTTCTGAAAAGGACATAGTACAATCTGCTCCTTCCTTTTTCTATATATTACCATAAAGAAGTGCCTCTCCCTTTCACCGAATGCCAACAATAGTCGTTACGACCGGCATAAAAATCTCCTTGATCCGAAATATGATTTTTTTATTGCCATTATAGCATAATTATGCGCAATCTCTGAAGTAATAGGGTCGCTGTAATTACTTCAAATGATATCCACATTAATACAGAACATAAGGTATAAGTATAGGCCCAAACAGGTGATGAAGTTTAGGCTCAACTATTGGGCCTGCTTCCTTTATCTCCTCGGGTTTTTGATCCTAACCCGTACTGCCTGCCCATCTTTCAGGACGTAGTTTTTTTTCAACCCAATAACTCCAGTCTGCAAAGGCAGCACATCGGCCTGATTACTTTTAGTGTCTAATTCAATATAAAAATCGTTTTTGCCATCGGCGTCATAATCGACATATTCGTCAATGTGATCCGGCAGGTTTTCGGCCGGTTGCCAGTCCACCTGCACCAGTCCTTCCTTCTTCTCGCCCAATAATCCCTGGAAGACCTGCTCATGGATAGCAGTCTGATATTCACCATGGTCGATGATGTTAATCACATCGCCACCAGTCTCCCAGGGCGAAACCTTCACACCGGTTATGTCCACCAGCTCTTTCATCCAGTAATTCTGCCCCATAAAAACAGCCAGCACCACTGGCACAGCCAGGGCGGCCAGGATATATCCTCCAACTGTCTTGAATCGTGACATCGTCACTTTCCTCCTCTCAGATATCTGACCTAAAACATGCTTCCCGTGCTTGCCAGTTTGATTAATTTCGTCAGGGCATCTACAATCATAGAACCCCCGATGGCGGTCATAAAAATATAAGCCGGGTAAATGAAAAGTACCCGAGCCAGATCTGATTGCAGCTTAACCGGAGTCCCCTTTATATGATAAGTCACCGCTCCCCGTGGACAAGTATCCACACACTGGCCGCATTTGGTGCAGGACATCAAAGCGGCACCGTCTTTTACGCATCCTTCGTTCAGGGAGAAAGTGGGGCACTCATTGACACATTTCTTGCAAAGCTTGCATTGATCCTGATCGATGCGGATATCGAAGATGTTCACCTTGTTAAACATAGATTGAAAAGCTGCGAATGGGCAGAAGAGGCCACACTGTATCCTGCGCCGGGTTAGCAAAGGCATTACAACCACCAACCCCAGAAACAGACTGACAAAGATAATGGTTTGCACCACGGTCTTGAAGGATGTTATCTTAACAAACTCAGTAACTGTTTTGAAGGGGCAGAGCCACTCGCAGTAAACCGGGGTAAGGAGCAGGGCTGAAAGCAGGACGATCACGATTAAAACCGCCCAGGGTAAGTAGGTCCAGCGTGGATCAATTTTCTTGATTAGGGCTTTCTTGCGTAAACGGGAAAATCCCTCGTCAAAGCCCCCGAAGAAGCAGACCCAGCTGCACCATCCGCGCCCCAGGACCAGTGTAGCCCCCAGCCATAGCACGATCATGCCTGCGATTGAAGCAAAACCGGTCATTAAAGATCCAGGAAAGATGATGGTTCTGGTCAAAGCAGCTGGGATAATAATCATAGGAATAACCAGATGGCAGAAAGGTGTTTCTCCAGCCAGCATGTGCGCCTCGTCAATAGCCATACTGCCGCGGATCTCAATTAGGTTAGAAATAAAGCCAAAGCAAAAACAAAGCGCAATGACAGTAAATAGGGTAGCCCGGTACTTATAAGTTTTACCTGTAAGCATCATCATGAAAAATACTGCATTGAAAATAAAAAAGGTCAGAATCCTGGCAATCAGTTCAGGGGTAGATTTGGGGGTACTTCCTAAGAAAACCATCATGCCGCTTAAGAGCAGCATCGGCAAGGTTAGGAGAACCGCCAGTAAAATCTTCTTGTTCTGAGACGGGGTGTCCACCTGGGGTTCAATGACACTCATAATTTTATCATTCCTCCTCCAACCATAATAATCCCGATATATAGATAGTAAAAGGCCATCACCACGCACGCCAAGCGGCCTACAGTCTGTATGGATGGGAACAAGGTCCCGAGAAAGGGCAAAGGTAAGAAATAGACC
>JAAXUD010000557.1 GCA_013336205.1 Lentimicrobium sp.
CCGAGCGCAATGCTTCAAAAAGACCATGATTATCATTCAATCTCAGATCGCGTCGGAACCAGAAAACATTTACGGGAGAATTCATTGTTCATTTTATATAGTGATCTTCTAAACAGTGCAAAATCTTTAATGTTCATAAAATTTATCCTCAGATTTTGGATGCCGGTTTTTGAGTATTTCTCTTTTTAATAGGATAAATTTCTATAGCTTTGCACCCAATTTACAGGAATAGAAACCTTAAACTAAATCTACTGTGGATATTTTTGAAAAAAGGGTTATGAATCTGGGCCCGCTTGGTATGTACGCCAAACAGGCCGATGGCTATTTCATGTTTCCGAAACTTGAAGGTGAAATCAGCAACCGCATGAAATTTCGCGGTAAAGATGTGCTCGTATGGAGTCTGAATAATTATCTTGGCCTGGCCAATCATCCTGAAGTCAGGGAAACCGACGCTCAGGCAGCTAAAGACTGGGGTCTTGCCTACCCGATGGGTGCAAGAATGATGTCGGGTCAAACCATTTATCATGAACAATTGGAGCGCGAACTGGCTGCTTTTGTTAAAAAAGAAGATGCATTTCTGCTGAATTTCGGATACCAGGGCATGGTTTCTATTATCGATGCCATGGTTGACCGTAAAGACGTCATTGTTTATGATTCAGACGCACACGCCTGTATCATCGACGGAGCCCGTTTGCACATGGGAAAACGTTTTGTTTATCCGCATAACAATATTGAAAACCTGAAGATCCAGTTGAAACGGGCACAAAAAATGACCGAAGAAACCGGTGGTGGAATTCTGGTAATCACCGAAGGTGTATATGGCATGACAGGAGACCAGGGGAAACTGAAGGAAATAGTTGAACTGAAGAAAGATTTTGATTTCAGACTGCTGGTTGACGATGCACACGGATTCGGAACCATGGGACCAACCGGAGCCGGTACACCTGAAGAACAGGGCGTTCAGGATGGCGTAGATATCTATTTTGGCACTTTTGCCAAAGCAATGGCAGGTATTGGTGCTTTTGTTGCCACAAAACATGATATTGTTGACTTCCTCCGCCACAACATGCGCTCGCAAACCTATGCCAAATCCTTACCGATGCCGATGGTAATCGGTTCGCTCAAACGATTGGATCTGATCAGGAAACATCCTGAACTCAAAGATAATCTCTGGACCATCGTAAATGCACTCCAGTCTGGCTTACGTGAAGCCGGATTCAACCTCGGCGAGGCCGCTTCACCGGTAACACCCGTAATCCTGCAAGGTGGTATTCCTGAAGCTACACAGATTACGGTTGACCTTCGGGAGAATTATGGTATTTTCTGCTCTATAGTAACCTACCCGGTTATTCCCAAGGGAATGCTGCTGTTAAGGTTGATTCCAACGGCAATTCATACCCTGGAGGATGTAAGGTACACCATCGAAGCCTACAAGGAAGTTCGCAAAAAACTTGAAGCAGGCGCCTATGCTGATGTCATGTACGACATTTCAAAACTTTAATTTCCATGTTTTATGATAAAAGACAAAGGCTGCTTTTCGGGCAGCCTTTGTCTTTTGTCAAGGTTTAATTTTTATTACTCATTACTGTTAATAAAGCCTTATCAATACAACCTCTCATGAAAAGAACCTTGTTTCTATGCTGGATGATCATCATGGTTATCGGTGTAAATGGCCAGATTACTATATCGTATAAATATTTCAAAGATGTTAATTGCTATGAAGAAGTGCCGCAAAGCAAGGCCAGATACAAAAAAGTGATATCCGTAAGTGACGATGGGATAAAAACAGCGGAGATTTTCAATATCAAGTCAGGTAAGCCGGTTGACGTCAGATCAACCACGAATAATCATCCATCCGGCATCTGGAAATCCTTTGATAAAAACGGAGAAGTGATTTATGAAAGAAATTTCGACAAACTGGTATATTCCGATGTCAAAGTAAAAGATGGCTTGTACTTTGAATACCCTCAGGACACAAAAAGTAACCTGACACTGGATTTTACCCCGGCCCACTTTGGAACGCAAGAGGATCATATCAGGTATTTGATAGAAAACTTACGTTATCCCCATGAATCATTAGAAAACAACTCACAGGGAAGGGTGATGGTTCATATCAAAATAACCGCTGAAGGCAATGTACAGGTTATTTCAATTTCCAACAGTGTTGATATCTTTCTTGACTGTGAATCATGGCGTGTAATTGAAATCATGCCCAAATGGACTCCCGCCATGAAAGATGGTGTGCCTGTCGATTCATATACTTTTATCCCAATTAAATTCACTCTGGCTAATTAATTGCTTTATAGGACATTGATTGCTGTTTTGAGTATTTATTACAATAAGGGGAACAAAGAATACAACAACAAGAAACATTGCCGGAAGCGCAAATACTATATTTTAAAATTCTACGCATTAGCCTGAACTTATTAAATTCAGGCTAAGTTAGAATAAAATATATGCGGAGATAGTAATTATTATAAAATTCATTATGTGACTTTTATATTTGGTTCTACCCCTTTACTTATGGGGTTCAACTAATCGGGTGAATATCGTATTCAAAAGGTTATGAACAAGAAATACGCAGCCCGGAGGGACTGCGTATTTAATGACGTTTATAATAAGATTACAATTACTCTACCATCAACTTTCCGCTCAAAATTACAGTGCCTGAATTGCTTTCAAACCGGTAGAACCATATGCCGGTATGGAGTCCCTTAGCATTGATAACTGTTTGAAGTGCATTAATATTTTCGTATCGTGCAGCTTCGAAACCGGTTGATGAATAAATAATAAGTGTACCATCTTCAATCTTTGTATCGGTATTTAAAGTAAATACTGCAGTGGAATGGAAAGGGTTCGGCCAAATCTCCGCATCCGGATTGTTCTTTATATCCGCTAAATAAGTCCCAACATTCGGACTATTATACTCACCGGGTGTTCCATGGG
>JAAXUD010000558.1 GCA_013336205.1 Lentimicrobium sp.
GGGCTGATTATCGCTGTTGAATGTGCGTTCAATGCGGGAAACCACAGTTCCCTCCGAATCCGTTTCTTCGTGAAGGATGTTGTTGCCTGCTTCATCATACTGCAGATTCACCGTAGTTTTACCTGTTACCGTCTCTTCTTCAACTGCAGTTGCAAAACCCTTATCATCGTAAGTATAAATATTACGGGCAGTCAAGCGACCGCGTGAATCGTATCTTTTTTCAGCTTCCGGTTTTCCCTCTTCATTGAAGAGTGAAACCAGGCGTGTTTGCTCACCGCCATTAACATTCAGTTCAACCACCTCTTCGGGGACGCCGTTATCATAATAAGTGTATGTTTTTGAAGATTCGAGGTCGCCATATTCGTTGTAGGACTCTTCACGGATCAGCAGCTTGTTTTCGTAAATCCACAAATGCTTTTCCCCTTCTTCGCCATCACTATCGGTCAGCTGACGTTTTACAAGCCGGTTTTCTGCATCGTATTCATAAATGATTTCATCGGGCTCCCCATCCAGATAATGCCTGAATTCCTTGACCAGCCTGCCGTTTTCATCAAATTCACGGGTGGTGCGTTCGCCATGCTCACCGCTCATTTCAAGCACTTCCTCTACTGGTTTATTGTTGATATACCTGATTATAACCCGTTCATCAGGGCTGCCGTCGCTGTTGTATGAAATCCGTTCTGTTTCGTTGCCGGCCTCATCTGTTATCACTGAATTCATCAACACCTCCTCAAGGATATCATCTTCATCGGGGTCGGCAACTGCCAGGTTAGTGCGATAAATATTCGTTTGTTTGATTTTATTTGCCATAAATTCTCTGATTCTATAATTGTGATACAAAGGAAAGAAAAACAAAGCAATTCTTTGCATGTCTGCACTGTCAATTAACGGGTGTTTATAAGTCCTCAATAGTCCGTTAATAAAAAGAATCACGCAAAGGCGCCAGGACGCAATACTGATAGCTATCGGGATGATATTAAATATTTTACAAACTAAAAATGTATTTTTACAATTACCTGATAATCAGTCGATAAAAACAATTAACGTAGTTTTGAGTCCGGTGATGTAATTATTTTGTGACAAAATCATGCGGGATGCTGAATTGGGTGAATATAATTATAAAAATTGGTGTTTGTTTGGTACCCTGGTGTTTTGGTGCCAGAAAACATTCCAGTGCCTCAATGAACGAATTACCCAATTAAAAATCAGGATAAGTAAACTGATTTTAAAAGGATGATCCTGTTTTTCGCATAAATAACTAATTTTGGCCGCCGTAAGCCAGTGCCAAACAAAACATCCAATATATTGACAATGAAAAAACTACTTTTTACTTTAAGCATGGGAATTTTAATCACATCCGGCTACAGCCAGCAAGAAAAAATCAATTACCCCAGGGCTGCAAAGTCTGATGTCAGCGACAACTACTTCGGCGTTACCGTGGCCGATCCTTATCGCTGGCTCGAAGACGACAATTCGGCCGAAACTGCTGAGTGGGTTAAGGCAGAGAATGAGATAACAGAGGCCTATCTTCAGAAAATTCCTTTCCGGGAAGCCATTAAAAACCGCCTCACCGAACTCTGGAACTACCCGCGTTACGGGGTTCCCTTCCGCAAAGGCAATTATTACTTCTTTACAAAAAACAACGGGATTCAGAATCAGAGTGTGCTCTATATTCAGGATGGACTTGCAGGAGAACCCAGGGTTTTTCTGGATCCAAACACCCTTTCGGCGGATGGCACAACAGCACTCGCTTCCTACAAAGCATCGCGTGATGGTAGCTTTTTTGCCTATGCCATTGCCAAAGCCGGCTCTGACTGGAATGAAATTTATGTGATTGAAACAGCCACCGGCAAATTGCTCAGCGACAAACTGGAATGGGTAAAATTCTCTGATATCGCCTGGAAAGGAAACGGCTTTTATTACAGCCGCTACGATAAACCCGGCGACGGAGGTGAATTGTCGTCAAAAAATGAGTTTAAAAAAGTTTATTACCACAAGGTTGGCGATCCACAAAGCAGCGATCAACTTATTTATGAAAACAAAAATGAACCACTCAAGGGCTATGGGGCACAAACCACCTCTGACGAAGACTTCCTGCTTCTGTTCGAAACCGAAAGCACCAGCGGTAATGCGCTCTATATCAAGGATCTGCGCAAAGAAAACAGTAATTTTATCAAGATCGCCGATGGCTTTCGTTATGATTATGAAGTGGTTACCAATTTCAAAGAACGGTTTATCATTAAAACCAACGACGGGGCCCCGCGCTGCAGGCTGATAGCCGTTGAACTTGGCAAACCCGCCCGTGAATCGTGGGAAACCGTGGTTCCGGAAATGGAGGAAGTACTTCAAGCGGCTTATGCCGGCGGAGGTATGTTTATCTGCCAATACATGAAAGATGCCACAACCAAGGCTTATGTTTATCATGCCGATGGCACACTGCTGCACGAACTGGTACTGCCTGAGCCCGGCACCATCAACGACTTCGAAAGTGAAAGGGAAGACGGACAAGCTTTTTATTCATTCACTTCATTCACTTCTCCTTCAACCATTTTTAAATATGATATCGCGTCCAACAGGTCTGAAGTCTACCGCAAGTCGGAGCTAAACTTCGATGCAAGCGGAATCGTTGCAGAACAGGTGTTTTATACCAGTAAAGACGGGACCCGGGTTCCTATGTTCCTGGTGCATCGTGCCGATGTGGTGCTGGATGGCAACAATCCGGTTTACCTTTACGGATATGGTGGATTTAATGTCAGCCTGACTCCCGGTTTCAGTGTGAGTCGTTTGCTGTTTGTTGAAAATGGTGGAATATTTGTCATGGCCAACCTGAGGGGTGGTGGCGAATATGGCGAGGAATGGCATCGTGCCGGCACAAAACTGCAAAAGCAGAATGTTTTTGACGATTTTATCGCTGCTGCGGAATACCTGATCGCACAAAAGTATA
>JAAXUD010000103.1 GCA_013336205.1 Lentimicrobium sp.
GGCGGTGGAAGTAACCGGAGATGATGGAAGTACTGTTATGCTCAACACAAATGCAGGAATATACAACTTGCTGAATTTTTCGAACGGTCTTGATACGCTCATTGCAACAGGAGATCTGAATGCAGGCAAAATCTCACAGATCAGGCTGATATTGGGGCCCAATAACTCAGTGATTGTTGATAATGTTGTCTATCCGCTCAGCACACCCAGTGCCCAGCAATCGGGTTTAAAACTTCAGGTTCACAGAACTTTCGAGCCCGGCGTTTCCTATATGCTCCTGCTTGATTTTGATGCAAATCAATCAATCATTCTAACAGGGAATGGCCAATATCAGTTAAAACCTGTAATCCGTGTGATTGATGCAGCTATAAGCGGCTCTATTAAAGGAAGTACTTCCCCATTGGGCGTAATGGCTATGATATCAGCTACTTCTGGTGGTATAACTTATTCATCTGTAAATAATTTAAGCGGCCAGTTTCTTATATCCGGATTGCCGGCAGGCTTATATGAAGTTACGGTTAATCCTGAAATTCCTTACTCCCGGATCACTCTATATGACGTTGAAGTAGCAACAGGTATTTCAACAAATCTTGGATTAATTGTGTTTTAAATTCATTCTGTAAATGTTGTGGAGGTTGTCTGTAAAGGGCAACCTCTTTTTCTGTTACATAACTTCAAAAAAAATATGTGGGAATGATATAAAACATCGCTTTAATTCTGTAATGGTTTCCTGATTTGGAGGAGGTAATTTTGGACTGTGAAAACATTTACATTTTAAAAAGAATTATCATGAACTCCACCGGATTAAGAGGAAATTGGAATGAGCAAAAGAGCAGACTCAAACAGAAAATTGCAGACATAACTGACAATGACCTTGTGTTTTCAGATGTTAAAAGAGAAGAAATTTACAGCAGGCTCCGGTTTAAGCATGGTAGATCCAAAGAAGAATTGCAAAAAAAATAACCGCAGAACTTTTTTTTCTCTTCAATTAGAAAAAGTTGAAATATTGGTGCTGCAGTTTGAACCGGATTCAACAACTTTTACAATAATTTTAAACAAAACCCAATTAAATTAAACATGAAAAAAATAACCACAATCCTGGCAATGGCGACCTTGTTTTTGGCCGGAACAGTTTTTACAAGCTGCCAGTCATCCGCTTCAAAAGAAGAAGCTGCCAATGCCAAAGTTGATAAAGCACAGCAGGAACTGATGGAAGCTCAGCAGGAAGCCGACATTGAAGCTCAGAAAGTTGCCAGTGAAGATGAATGGAATACATTCAAAACCGAGACAGAAGTTAAAATCAGCGAGTATGAAATCCGAATCAAAGCCTTAAAGGATCAAATGAAGAAACCAGGAAAAACATTTGATGATTTGTACAAAAAAAGGATTGAACAATTTGAGCAGAAAATTAAGGAACTGAAAACCAGGTTGGATGATTATGAAAAAAATCGAACCGGATGGGAAGCATTCAAACGTGAATTTAACCACGATATGGAAGAACTGGGAAAAGCTATGAAGGACTTAACCGTTGACAACCAAGGCTAATTTAAACTCCCTGTCAGATCAGTCGATCGCAACTGGAATCCATGGTTGACTCAACCGACAGGAATTGCTGAATTCAAAATTGTCCGGGTTTAAAAGGTCATTTGCATTTTTAAACCCGGGCAATTAACTTTTATTCAACTGAAATAACACCAGCTATATGGACCTCATGATGAACGAACAGAATTTGGAGGAATTCAAGTTTCGGATTAAAAAGAAATTTCCACAGTTAACCGGAGCTGACCTTCAATATAAGGAAGGTAAAGAAGACAGAATGCTAAAGAATATTGCTCATAAACTCCGGATGACAGAGCACCAGATTCAGTCTGTAATTTTAGATTTTTAGTACCCATTGCCATTCCTGGTCATCACTCTTTCCTCAAATGGTAAGTTGCTGTTTGATATTATTGAAATATGTGATTTCTTGTGTTGGAAGTAATATTCCTTATCCGGATAAAATGTGAATGATGTAAATCATAAAAGGATTTATGTAATACCATTTATTCAAGAAGTATAGTACTTTGTGAATAATAAACAGAAATGAAAATGAGAAAGAAGCTTGCTGTTACAAATCGGAAGCATAAACTGAATGGCATTAAGGAGGTTATTCTTCCCGATGGTTACCCTTTTTACCCTGTTGGTGACGACATCTACAATAAATTTCACGAAGAAGCTGACATAGACCCCGAAGAAATTTCCAGGAAAATGGATTCTATAGAAATTGATACTTCGGGGAAAAGCAACCTGGGAAAACCGATGAATATTGAATCCGGAAACATTCTTGATGTTCCTGGCTCAGAACCGGATGATAAAGAGCAAGGTGACGGAAGTGAGTATGAAGAAAATAATTATTACAGTATTGGTGTTGCAAATCCCGGCATCCTGATGAGAATCTTTTAGTATGATCGTTTTCTTTTTTAAAAAGTACTTTTCATAAACAAACAAAAAAGAGCAAAAATGGAAGTCAATATTGCACAACAGGGTTATGATACAGAAGCTGTGCCGCTGGGCAGTATTCCGGGTAAGAAAAAGAAAGAAACAATCATGTCAGGGAAGGCAGATTTGATCATGGTGATGAATTCCCTGCTTGAAGAATCACTGGCTGCTCAAAATCAGAATATGGTGCATGCTGAGATATGCTTAAGCTGGGGATATAAAAAACTGCAGATGGCTTTCCGGATGCAGATAATTGATCAAATGCGCCGGTCAGAATGGCTGATCGAGCGTATTATTTTTCTTGGAGGAACGCCACTGATAACCAAATTTAATACAATTATAAAGCTTGGCAAGACAGTAGCAGAGATGATCGGTAATGAAAAAAGCGAAGAAAAAGCAACCTTAAAAGCCTACAACATTGCCATCAATCTTGCCCGAAAAGTTAAGGATCAGGGAAGCGTTGAAATGCTTACCCGGATACTGAAATTGCAGGAAAATCAAACTGCCTGGGTAGAATCCCAGCAAGTTCAGATTGAACAAATGGGTTTGGAAAATTATCTGAGCAATCAGACCTTAGATGCTGTAAATTAAAAGTTTAAAAAAAATAATCCCATAAAATGAAGAAAACCGACATTCTTGAAAATAAACAAATTCCATCTGCTACCTCTGTTGGAAGTGCCAGGGCAGAATACATAGAAGTTGAGCCCAATGTCAGGTTGCACATTACGGATGGCGGCGATGGCAGGCCCGTTGTATTCATTCATGGTTGGCCACTAAGCGATGAAATGTTTGAATATCAATACCGCGAATTACTGAATAAAGGATTCCGGGTGATTGGAATCACCCTGAGAGGCTTTGGGAAATCTGACAAACCTTATGGGCTATACGATTATGATGTTCATGCAGGGGATATAAAGAGTGTGCTGAATAAGCTCGAAATCACCGATGCAGTATTGGTTGGTTTTTCTATGGGCGGATCGGTTGCAATCCGCTTTGTTTCAAAAGACGACGGTGCCCATGTGTCTAAGCTGGTTTTGTGCGGAGCGGCAGCCCCCAGTTGGACGCAACGCGATGATTTTCATTACAACCTGCCTGTAAGTGCCGTGGATGATTTAATTGCCCTGAACTACAAAGACAGGCCAAAGCTACTGGAAAATTTTGCAAAGATATTCTCCGCTACTGAAAATGCTTTGAATAAAGGGATTGGTGATTGGCTGAATGGAATTGGCCTGAGTGCTTCATCCCATGCAATGGCAGAATGCCTGGTTGCCTTGCGTGATACAGACCTTCGGGGAGACCTGGCTAAAATCTTGTTGCCAACACTGATTATGCATGGTAAAAAGGATAAAATCTGCTCTTTTGATCTCGCCGAACAAATGAAAGCCGGAATCCCCGATTCCCGGATCATTGCTTTTGAGAAAAGCGGGCATAGCCTTTTTCTGGAAGAAACTGAAAAATTTAATAAAGAACTGATAAGGTTTGCTAAAATTTAGCCAGAAACCGGATTTTTAGGCAGTATAAATCAGAAGCTCTCCATTGAGTTATTCAATATTACCAGCAATTGTAAAAGAAACCCAAATATGAAAACCAAAGAAGTTAAAAAAGTATTAATCGCGTTGGATTATGATCCATCGGCCAATAAGGTAGCAGAAGCCGGATTCTCCATGGCAAAAGCCATGAATGCGGAGGTCGTTTTGCTTCATATTATAGCAGATCCTGTGTTTTATTCCTCAGCCGACTTCTCGCCGATAACAGGGTTTGGCGACTATTTGGGTTTGGTTCCGATGCAATTTGATAACCTGGATGAAGTGAAGGATGCTGCAACTCAATTTCTTGATAAAGTCAGGAAACACCTGGGTGATGAGACCATTACGACTCGTATTGAGGATGGTGACATGGCTTCAACTATTGTAAATACAGCAAAATCGTTGCATGCAGATATTATCGTAATGGGTTCGCACAGCCGCAAATGGCTTGAGAATATTGTCATGGGCAGTGTTACTCAGGAAGTACTGCGACACAGTACGCTGCCGGTTTTTATAATTCCGGTCAGGAAGTCAGAATAAGGACTATTTTACCTTCACGACACTGAATTTTCAGGGTCAGATACTTTAGTGGTATCCCAGGCCTTCTTTCCTCCCCAGGCAATGCCCATAGCCAGCATTATGCCAAGTCCGCTTCCAATTGGAGCTGTGCCGCCCACCGGACCGGGACTTGCGGCTCCGGCATCAGCGGGTGGAGGTGGTGGTGCTTGTGCCATAATTGCCATGCTTCCAAGAATGACGAGGATTAATATCGATAATGTTTTTTTCATTTTAGTCTGTATAAGGTTACTTGTAATAATTTATTCCGGACTTCTGACAACCTACCTGTTGTTTAGCAGTCCTTTGCATGTCAGCAATTTGTCAGCAGTTGTAATACGCGCAATTACCATCCCCGGTG
The DNA here is from genome assembly GCA_013336205.1 of Lentimicrobium sp. Lineage (GTDB taxonomy): Bacteria > Bacteroidota > Bacteroidia > Bacteroidales > Lentimicrobiaceae > Lentimicrobium. The sequence continues at coordinate 4,921 of JAAXUD010000103.1, forward strand.
CGGTTGCAGCTACAACCGTGAGCTCGTTGAGTACAATATTTTGTTCAACTATTCTTCGGCCTTCAGTGTTGAATATCTCCAGCCTTGCTTTTTCACCTGCGGCTCCGGGGGTATGAATAAAAACAGACCCATCGGCTATCCACATGCTGCCTTTGCTTTTTAACGGATCATCAATGCCGGTGGTTCCGCCGATAACCAGTTTGAATCGCTCAGGATTGTCGCCGGTGGTATAATTGAAATCATAGGTTACTTGATTTCTCAGGTTGATTGTTACTGCATTGGTTTCGTCAACCAGGTAAACCGGAACCAAAGCAGGGAAGCTCTCCAACTGGCTGAAATCAAATGTTATCTGTCCTGAAAAGCTGGTTTCAAAGTTCAATGGGATAGTAACTGAGCCCGACAATTCAGGCAAGGTGTTGATGGATATTTTCTGACCATCAACCAGTGTTGAAAGTTGCGGTGCATCGGCATTCCCGCCAAGTTTGGCCACATCGCGCATATCCTGTCCTTGTAATCCGTCCGGAGTAAACCTTACAAGTGCTTCATCGGAATAATTGTTGCCGGTGGCTTTGATTCTGAGTTGATTTACTGCAGCATCTTTGTAAAATGCCTGGCTGCTATGTACCCTGGCCGCATTATCCATTGACAAATACGAATAGGTGTCAGTGGTTCTGACAAAAAAGGACTGTCCCTGCGGAATGTACCGGCTTCCGCCGTTGGTGCCGGCCTCAGATCCATATGCAGCGTAATTGCCGGCCTGCGGATTCCATATCCAGATTGCATCATACAATTGATATTTGTTCCAGTCCGGAGAATCCCAATCAATGGCTGAAGGATATGGATTTGGGATCAGCTGATATTCATCCGCATTCTGATACAAACTAAAGCCTTTACTGCCATTTGCCAGTTGCCCGGAAAAGGTGTAGGTCGTGGCGTTGCCGGGATAGTAAATCATATAGCCCTGATTATTAAAGATTGGAGTCAGCGGATCGTTGCTCACTGCGGACCAATCCTGTAAATCCGGATCAAAGCTGTAAAGGTAGGATCCGGTGAAAAGCCCTGCTGTATAATCAGCCCCTTCATTTGGTATTGAAACAAGGTGGTATTTGTTCAGTGTAAGATTCGCATCGCCGGTAATGTAGCGTTTTACGGTAGCCTGAACATTGTCGGTGTGGTGAATCAGTGATCCAGTTCCGCTTGCGTTGCTTTCCAAAACAAGGCCGTTGTTGCCCGAATAGTTTACCAGATTTCCGTTTACCGTAAGTGCTTTGGCAGGATCGATGGTTACCGATGCGCCCGCCTCTATGGTCAGATTATGGCATTGTGCTGGAGTTGCAACAGCCTGATTAATTTGGGGTTGATTTAATGGTTGGGCAGGAATGATTGCGTCAAGGGCGCTGTTTGGAGCATAACCCCTGTTCCAGTTTGAGCCATCAGACCAGGCAGTGCCGCTAGAGCCCGTCCATTCAAGTGGTGAAGAGTACTTGAAAATGATCCCATTACTGTCATCTCCGCCTTCACGGGCCATCCCGTAAAAGTCTTCACCGGATTTGATAAGGTCACCGTAGGGGTGCAAACCGTTGTTACCGATGAAACTGGTAAGGGGCGTAAATGAACTTTGGGCAATGTCGTATTTGAAAACTGTGCCTGAATAATTGTCACCTCCGTAATGCGTTAGTCCAAAGAGGTTTCCGTTGTCCAGAATCATTGAACCAAGCGGGCCGGAGGCGCTGTTGTCAAACTGCACCAGATCGCTATAAGCACTTCCGTTAGTCTGAATACTAAAGAGCGTTCCACCGAGGTTGATCCCTCCCTCAGGAGTCATTCCATAAAGTGTTGTCCCCGATAACACCAGATTTCCGTGAGGATACCTTCCTTCGCTTCCATTGAAATGATGAAGTGTGGTAAAGTTTGAACCATCAACATCAAGGCTGAAAATTGTGCCTTTAGAACCAGAGCCACCGTATTTTGCCATTCCATAAAGTTTATTTCCTGATTTAATCAAAGAACCTGCCGGGTACCCACCGTCAACATAATAGTTGAACGAATGAAGGGTGCTAAAACCGGTACCATCGGTGTTGATTTTAAAGATGGCACCTTCAACTCCGGAAGGGCCATAGTTTGTGGTTCCGTAAAGAATCCCATCTGATAAAATGAGGTTACCCCGTGGGCCGCTTCCGTCTATAATTTCCTTAAAATGATGAAGTATGGTATAATCGCTTCCGTCGGGATTGATCTTGAAAACGCAACCATATCCATTGTCGCCACCTTCAGAAGCTGTTCCATAGAATGTCCCTGCATTGTAAAGCAACGAGCCGTAAGGCTTCCTTCCATTTATTCCGTTGAAATCGAATAGTTTGGTGTACCCGGTCCCATCCGGGTTTATCCTGAATATACATCCCTGTTCGCCAGCCCCGCCTTCAGGGGTCATGCCATAGAAATAGCCTCCTTCTGCAATCAGGTTGCCTTCCGGATTTTTCCCCTCAGAGGTGCCTTTAAATATGAGCCGCCGGGTGAATTCTGTTCCGCTCTTTGTAATGCTGAACATATACCCATATTCCGATGGTCCGTTGCTCATGGTGGCATAAAGCAGATTGCCGATCACCAGCACCGATCCGCCTGATTGGCTGTGGTTCGCATAGTAAGTTTGATGTTCGAGATCAATCAGCATGGTAATGGCATCCGAATTGGCCAGCCAACTCCTTGATAAGAATGGGAAGCCGCCGAGTGGATTTGAACGGGTGGAAGCCGTAAAAGGCTATCTGAACCTGTACTTTTCCACATTTTCTTATGCCAATCGGGTGATCGGCACAGTTCTCACGGAAACCGATCGATTTGGGCTTAACTCAAAAAACAATCAACGGGTGATGGTCGAATTTTCACAGCCTAATACCCATAAAGCCTTCCATGTTGGGCATTTACGAAATGTCATTCTGGGGAATTCTGTCTGCAATATTCTTGAAGCTGCCGGCTATGATGTGGTGCGTGCCAACTATATTGGTGATATCGGCCTGCACGTTATCAAATGG
>JAAXUD010000104.1 GCA_013336205.1 Lentimicrobium sp.
GGAGGATTCGGGGTTGGAGAAGGTATTGGGTAATTTCCAATTTCCAAGGTCCAATTTCCAAGGTCTAATCCCTGTTTTTCAATTGTTTATAGCGGAATTGGATATAAATAATAAAAAATTGATGTGGCGTTCTGAATCAATCTCTTGAAATTAAACCTGAATAAAGTGCCCAATGAATAAAAAGTCAAAGAAAGGACAGGCCGATGTTAACCTATGGCGAAAACGTTTCTGGGTAGCCTATCTCTCTGTATTTGTTTTTGTTATACTTTTCTTTTCAGCGTTATCGGCTGGCCTGCTGGGGTTTATGCCTTCGTTCGAAGAGCTTGAGAACCCTAAGAGTAACCTTGCTTCTGAAGTAATCTCCGCCGATCAGGAGTTGCTTGGCAAATACTACATCGAAAACAGGTCAAATGTTCACTACTCCGACCTGTCGCCCAACCTGGTGCACGCAATTATTGCAACTGAAGATTCCCGCTTTGAGAAACATTCCGGCATCGATGTCAGGGCGTTGTTCAGGGTTACCTTTGGCATCTTAACAGGCTCGAACAAAGGCGGGGGAAGTACCATTACCCAGCAACTCGCCAAGAATCTTTTTCCACGCAAAACCAACATGTTTTTCGTTCAAACGGTTTTCATCAAGCTTAAAGAATGGGTTACTGCCATTAAGCTGGAGCGCAATTATACCAAAGAAGAAATTATTGCCATGTACTTCAACACGGTTGACTTCGGCAGTAATTCCTTTGGCATTAAATCAGCCGCTAAAACATTTTTCAATAAAGAACCGATTGATCTCACCATAGAAGAGTCGGCAATGCTGGTGGGAATGCTGAAAGCACCTACGTGGTTCAGCCCGGCACGCAATCCTGAACGCGCGCTGAAACGCCGGGAGGTGGTACTTCACCAAATGGAGAAGTATGATTATATTACTGAAGCCCAGTATGATTCTCTAAGGGTTTTACCCTTAGACATGTCGGCCTACCACATGCAGGACCACACCTCAGGTGAAGCTACCTATTTCAGAGAATACCTGCGCCAGATTATGTCGGCCGGCGAACCCAAACGTAAAAATTACCTCGATAAAAAGGTATTTGCAGAAGATTCGCTGCAATGGATCAACAGCCCGCTGTATGGCTGGATTGAGAAGAACCCCAAACCCGACGGAACACGGTATAATCTTTACAAAGACGGGCTGAAAATATATACAACCATTAACTCACATATGCAGGGTTACGCTGAAGAAGCGGTAGCCGAACACCTTGGAAACGAGTTGCAGCCTGCCTTCTATAAACATTGGAAAGACAGGGAAGAAGCGCCTTTTGATTTTCCGAAATCGATGGTAAAGGCTGAAGCGCATAAACTAATGATTGCCTCCATGAAGCGCTCAGACCGCTATCGTAAGCTAAAAGCAGCCGATGTTTCAGAGGATTCCATCAGGTTATCCTTCCACCGTAAGGTTCCCATGAAGATTTTTACCTGGAAAGGCGAACGTGATACTATTATGAGTCCATGGGATTCAATCCGTTACTGCAAGTTTTTCCTTCAGGCCGGATTGATGTCTGTTGAACCACAGACCGGATTTGTAAGGGCATATGTTGGCGGTATTAATTATGGTCACTTTCAGTATGACCATGTAAAAATGGCCAAAAGACAGGTTGGCTCTACCTTTAAACCCTTTGTTTACACATTGGCCATGCAGGAAGGCGATTTTTCACCCTGCACAAAAATAGCCAACATTCAATACAGCATCGATTTGCCTGAAGGTGGAAAATGGGAACCCGGCAATGCCAATGATTTTAAAAAGGGCGAGATGGTAACCCTCAAAGAAGCCCTGGCCAACTCGATTAACTGGATCTCTGCTTTTCTGATAAAGCGATACTCTCCAATGGCCGTTATTAAAGTGGCACGTAAAATGGGCGTAATCAGTCACATAGATGCAGTTCCTTCCATTGCACTCGGATCACCTGACCTGACACTTTACGAGATGACCGGCGCTATGAATACCTATGCCGCCAAAGGTGTTTATATTGAGCCTTTGTTTGTGACCCGCATTGAAGATAAAAACGGAAATGTCATCGCCCGCTTTATGCCCCGGCAGGAAGAAGCCATGAGCGAAGAAACCGCCTTCCTGATGCTCCAGTTGATGAAAGGCGTTGTAGAAAGCGGCACCGGCGTGAGGCTTCGCTACAAATATGGCCTCAACAATCCCATTGCCGGCAAAACCGGAACCACACAAAATAACTCCGATGGCTGGTTTATGGGACTGACCCCTGACCTCGTTACCGGCGTTTGGGTAGGTGGTGAAGACCGCAGTGTTCGTTTCCGCAGTATTACACTGGGGCAGGGAGCAAATATGGCATTGCCGATATGGGCGCTCTATATGAAACGCATTTATGCAGATCCAAAATTGAAAATTTCGACCGGCGACTTCGAGCGGCCGCTTTCGCCTTTGTCAGTTGAAATTGATTGCGCCAAATATGAAGCTGAGCAAAGAAGTAACGACAACAAATACAACGCTGACGACTTTTAATCCATTCCATTGATGATTTCATTCCAGTCAATAAAAAAATCTGCTGAATCGCTGAAAAGAGTTACCGGTATTTTATCTAAGCGACTTTCCCTCATTACCTTGTGGTTGATTTTTGCCGGCGTATGCATTTATAATATACAGAACAAGGATTGGAACAAACCTATTCGTCTTGTAAAAGACGATGTTCAGAACTATTATATCTATACGGTTGCTGTAATCGTTTATCACGACATAAAACTTGACAGGGTTTATGCCAAACTACCAGGAGAGGTAACCAATAACTTCTGGCTAGGCTTTCATAAGGAAACCAGGAAAGCCTATTCAAAAATGTCGATGGGCCTGGCTTTTGTATATGCCCCGTTTACTGCTTTTGCACACTATGTGCTGGTTCCGGTAATGGGCGATAAACCCGACGGCTATTCGCCTCCCTACAAAATAGGCCTGCTCATCAGTGCCCTGGTATTTTTCCTTTTCGGACTCTGGAACCTGAGAAAACTACTGCTTGAACATTTCAGCGAAACAGTTACCGCGCTTACGCTGATTGTAATAGCTTTTGGAACAAACCTTACCTGGTATGTAAGTTCTGAGGCAACGATGTCGCACATATACAGCTTTGCCCTGATTATTTTCATGTATCGTCTGTTGCAGCGGTGGTTTATTCAGCCCGGAATATGGCTGACCATAGGAATAGGCCTGATTTTCGGGCTGATTGTTTTGATCAGGCCCACCAACCTTATGTTCCTGGTACTTTTCTTTGCTACAGATAATTTCAGGGAAAGGTTGATGTTCCTGCTGAGAAATTATGCCCGGATTATATTGATGATCCTGATGTTTCTGCTGGTTTGGTCACCACAGTTCGCCTTCTGGAAATATGTGAGTGGCGACTGGTTTTTTTACACTTATAACGATGAGACCTTCTTTTGGAACAACCCCCAGGTGATCAGCAGTCTGTTCAGCTACCGTAAAGGCTGGCTGTTATATACACCACTTATGGCACTGGCATTTATCGGGCTTCCGCTGTTGTGGAAAAAATACAGACCTCTGTTCTGGCAGGTTTCGACTGTGTTGGTTTTGCTGATTTACATTAATTCTTCCTGGTGGTGCTGGTGGTTTGGCGGCAGTTATGGCAACCGCGCCTATATTGATGGTTATGGACTTTTTGCATTGGCGATTGCTGCGGTTATTAAGTTTGTGGCTGATAAGAAAAAAGCAATTCCTTCAATTGCAGGCATTATCGTTCTGTCAGTTTTCACCTGCCTCAACCTATTTCAGACCTGGCAATACCGCATGGGGCTAATCCATTATGTTTCTGAAACCAAACAGACATATTGGATGAACTTTCTTAAAGTCAAACCACACCCTGATTATTACAATAGCCTGGTTGCTCCGGATCATAAAATGGCTAAAGTTGGCCTTTTTTATCCTTTAACTGAAAAAACTGAAGGTGAAAAAGCAAGATTAAAATCCTTCATTGAATCCAATCAGCAATACCTGATAACCTATTATAAAGGTATTGCACCAAATGATGATAAGTTACTCAATATCATCAACAACCAGCAAACTACTGAAGAGAAGGATTCTATTTATACCGATCGGGCAAAAGAACAATATAATTTGTTGAAAAAGCGAAACTAGATCAAAATGCATAGAATAATCTCAAACTTCGATTATCCTATTCAATTTTCCACTTGAATCAGAACAGACTATGAATTACGTTGAATTCTGCAATAACTAATTGCGATTTTTATTCTTTAAGATCGGAAGCTTTTCATATTCAGGATCTCTTTACAGGAATTCCTTAAAAACGGGATCCTGCAATTTAAAGATCAGTTCCTGATTTCACAATTCTTCACAAGCCCGGGAAGTAAACTTTCAAGTGTAATTGAGATGTAAATATCAGGCTTCTCCTTTTCAACAATCGGTTCGTTTATTTTATATTGCCACTTATCCCAGACAAAAACTGATTGCGAAAATGAATCTTTGAAAAAAGGGCGAATAAATTTCCCGAAAGAATCATGAATAAGCATTAATCTTGGCAACTTCCTGGTATTATCAACCAGAGAATAGGCAACATAAAATTCTTTCGAGTCAAAATCATCTGGTAATTCATACTGGTGATGAGTGGTAATATTAGTCTTAACCGGTCTGTTCAGGTTAAAGGTGTATTGGATATCTGAAAGCTCATTCTGCAGATTCAGAATATTAGCAAGGTTACCTCCGTTCCGGTGGTAAGGACGAATAGTGTAATCTTCAAACCCGGGATATTTTAATTGTGGGTATTTTTTTACGATCCTTGACATTATATTCTGATAACCAAGAAAAGCCCCGATCTCATTCCAGTGATTATCAGTCAACATAAACAAATTTTCCTGAACACTGTCTTTGGCTGAATTCAGTACAATTCTCAAATCAACAACTTCAATTCCAATACCGGTCAAAACTTTCAGAAATTGATCAGTGCGGCTGATGGTATCCCTGGCTTGCACAAACCAGGGCAGATACTCAGGATAAACAGAATACTTGGTCGGGCAAACAGCGACATAGTAATCGATCCCTTTAGTTTCAAAATACGCTTTCCGGTATTTAAATTCAGACCTGATCTTATCAAGTTCCTGATTCGTAAAAAGATTAGTTCTTTGATAAGCTTCAAGTTCTTTGGGTACCATAAACAAATGGTTGGCACTTCCAATAATAACCTGATCAGGATACGGACACTTATGAAAAACATTAAAAGTAAGATCAGCATAGAACTTTATAAACTGGTTTCTGAAGACAAAATGATCGTTGTAATAGGCTTCAAATGATCTTGGGAAGGGATCCAGAAAGCCAGGATTAAATTCCGGCATCGGACTCAATGCCCTGTTTTCGTGGCTTTGTACTTCAGGAAGCACTTTAATCCACTGTTGAAAAAAAGCAGAGATGAGAACCAGCGAAAACAAGGCAATTAATATATAATCTGTAACTATGTTGCGTCTTTTCATACAGCGGGACTAAAACCTATAGTAGATAAACGGATTGTAGGTATTTGTAATCAGATAAACTGAACAAATAATTAAAATTCCAATGAAATAAACTGATTGAAAAATCCGGTAAGCCGAAGAAACCGGAAGGTAAGGTATATGGATAGACTCCAATTTCTCATCAAGCCATTTACTGATTTTAATTATGATACCAGTAGCACTTAATATCCCCAGGAAAAAAAACAAGAGGAATTCCTGATTTAAGATTTTGTTGTATAAAATCATATCACCTTGTTCAACGCCATTGCCGAACATAGCTCCATAATAACTCCATGCCTGAGTTAGCGTGTCTGCCCTGAAAAGAACCCAGGCCATCAATACAATAAAGAGTGTATACATGTGTTGTAATGGTTTCCACAACTTACCCGGAAACCTACCATCTGAGATTCGTTCAATAATCAGAAAAGCACCATGTAATAAACCCCACAATACAAACGACCAACTGGCACCATGCCAGAGTCCGGTAACAAAAAATACAAGAATCAGATTCAGGTATGTTCTCCATTTTCCCTTCCGGTTTCCGCCTAAAGGTACATACAGATAATCACGGAACCAGGTGGATAAACTAATATGCCACCTGCGCCAGAATTCTTTAATTGAGCCTGAGATATAAGGATAATTGAAGTTCTCCAGAAAGGTAAATCCAAACATTTTGCCAAGCCCGATTGCCATATCTGAATATCCGGAGAAATCAAAGAAGATTTGCAAGGCATAAGTAACTACGCCCAGCCAGGCGATGGGGGTTGATAGTTGTTCAGCAGGTAAACTAAAAGCTATATCGGCAATTGCACCCATACTATTGGCAATCAGCACCTTTTTAGCCAAACCTGTAATAAATCTTTTTATACCATAAACAAATCCTGCAGAATCAATAGTTCTGGACTTAATCTGTTGTGCTATATCATGATACCTGACGATAGGCCCGGCAATAAGTTGTGGGAACAAAGCAATATATAACCCAAGATCAAACGGATTCTTTTGCACTTTGGCTTCTTTCCTGTAAACATCAATGAGATAGGACATGGCCTGAAAAGTGTAGAACGAGATTCCGACCGGCAAAATAATACCGGGATCCTCAAATGGTTTGTAGCTTAAAAAATCGAGCAAACCATTCAGATTTTCAACTACAAAATTGGCATATTTGAATACCCCTAAAAATAATACATTAAGAAAAACGCCTACCGCAAGATATCCCGATGAAGTATTGCTCCCGGGATTTTTACCAATCCCTTTTCCTATGAGAAAGTTAACCAGAATTGAGAAAATGAGCAATATTGAATAGCTGACTCCTCCCCATGCAAAAAAAACCAGGCTGGCCAGTAAAAGAAAATAGTTCCGAAGTTTGTTCCTGAGTATAAAATAGAAAAGTAAAACTATCGGAAGAAATAGAAATAAGAAGACCGGTGAACTGAATACCATTTTACCAGGAGAATTGAAAGTTTAACAAATTATTCCAGGTAAATACAAATCCTGAACTCAGTATTACCATTTGCTTTTTTATAGATAGAACTCTATCACTGTTACTAAATTTCGAAGAGAACTTAAACTCAAACAGGCTATAAAGGAATTAACTCTATTGAAATAAAAAATAAAATTATCCTGAAAAATCCTGATTACTTAAAACACACTGATTAAGTAATATTTCCGCATTAATTGGCAAATATATTATAATTCTATGGGCTGAAATAATATTCTCAAATTAAATTGTACTCTTACTGATTGAATTAATGAAGAGTTTTAGCCGGATAAGTTTATCCCGGTTATCATATTATTAATAAAACTAATTACGCTGGCTTGCAACGCAAGATAGTATTCCTGAAAAATCAGAGAAACACACCCTGAATTGAATCTGACTTTTGCAATCTGGCAATAATCTTTCTTATTCGATTTTTAAAGTTAGTACAACATAAGTATTTGATTTTAAAAGTGTCTGCCCAAATAATGAGTTTCAAAGAATCAGACAGCCTTATTTTATAGTTGAATATTTCAAAGTTCTAAATACCTTTGTTTATCCTAGCAAACATTAGTCTTTATGAAACCAAACAAGCTGTCCCTTCTGGCATTATTATTAATCTCCGTGCTTATTCTTGGTTCAAAATTTAAATATCCTCAAAAAAATATCCTCAGTTCCGATAACTTTGGTTATTACCTTTATCTACCTGCTAATTTCATCTACGACGATCCGGGATTAAAAGGTGACTGGTATTTAGCTGTCAATGAGAAATACAAAAATACACCGACACTCTACCAGTTAATGAAATCGCCTAAAGGTGGCACCATTGACCGCTTTTTTTATGGAATGTCTCTTATTTGGTCGCCTGCATTTTTTACCGGCCATACTATTGCAAAAAACTCCGGTTTCGAAGCTGATGGATTTTCCAAACCTTATCAAT
>JAAXUD010000559.1 GCA_013336205.1 Lentimicrobium sp.
TTTTGGCGAATGGTACCCTGCTTTCTATCGGTTTCAGCGGATTCAGGGGATTCAACGACCTTGAAATCGTAAAAAGGGCGCTGTCTATAATTGATAAAAAATCACATCCGATCAACTGACGAACCCGCAAAGTTCCCTGTGATTCCATAAAACAATCATTTCAGGGAAGAAACAACTACCAGTAACATGTTTCGGCCAACTTCAAAAATTCCCTGGTCGCAAAACATTTGATAACATTGAAAAAGGCAATGACCATGAAATATCTGAAATTAATTGCAGCAATTTTATTGCTTGCCGGATTTAGCCAGCTTTCAGCACAACCTGTCTGTACTCCATGGGGCAATATTAAAAGCATCTTTATTGATGGTGAAGAAATGAGGTTTGAAACATCTCTCCGATCAGTTAATCCCGACTGGAAAAGCTATGTAAAAACCGAAAAATACAACTGGGAAGGCACTCAAACCTATACCGTTGTAGGGAACACGCATACCGTTTCACATTTTCTGCTGGGCCTGCCGCTCGACTTTAGCAGCCGCATGAGCGAAACCGGGAAAGGCAAAGCACAGGTAGAAATGACTATTAAAGCCAACGAAGTTATTTCACAGGCCGGAACTTATTTCTGTATGGAAGTGCCCGGAACAGAGTTTTCAGAGGGAACCATCACTTTTTTCAACAATAAGAAACAGATTTCCCAACTGGATTTGAAATCGGCATCAAAAAAAGCCAATGGAGATTTTGTTCGGTTAAAAGCCAATAAGGTAGTCTGGAAATCAGACAACAGGCTTTACACGATTACCCCGGATGAAACAGTGGAAGTATTTCTGCGCCAGGATTTTGATGGTAATCCGGCCTATAAAAACGATCCCTGGCCGCAACAAAAGTTTGTCGAAAGCGATCCGGTTATGGAAAAGGCCGATTACCAGCTCTACTTTACCATGATTAAAGGAAATGCCCAAAAGGTGTTGCGAAACAAATGATTTTTGATATTGAAGCCTCGGGAACAATTGACCGCGAGCCGGTAACTCTAACGCTGGATGCGAAAAACCCCGGTCGCAAATGGGATGGCATCAGCGGAAACTACCGTAACCAGTTTCCTGATAAGGACCCGATGGTTATAGATTATTGCCTCGACAGCCTGCGTGTTACATGGGGACGCATTTCGATGTGGTGGGAAAACTGGCAGCCGGAAGAAGGCGTAAATCCTACTGAGCAGGCCAAAGCCGGTAAGCTTCCGAAACGTGTATATGAGCAAATGGAATTAGCCCAAAAACTGCAGCAACGCGATATCCCGGTTATTGTATCAGTATGGGCCGCACCCGACTGGGCCGTTGACAAAAACAACATTCCTAAAAAAGGCGTGCACCTCGACCAGAAAAAAATGGATCAGATTTGCGAATCTATTGCCCGATACCTCATATATCTGAAGCTGGAATATGGTGTTGAAGCCAGCATGTTCTCGTTTAACGAACCCGATTGCGGAGTTGAAGTTTATCAAACACCCGGGGAACATGCCATTTTCAACAAAGCCATTGGCGCTTACCTGAAATCGAAAGGACTGGCTACAAAAATGCTGCTTGGCGATACCGGCCACGGAACAGCCCTTGCAGGACAAATAGTGTGGCCAACCATCAACGATCCGTCCATCCATCCATACATCGGTGCTATTGCGCTGCACACCTATCACGGTTGCAATACCAGCGACCTTAACGAATGGGACCGTGCATCCAAAGCCATGAATGTTCCGCTGATGGTTACCGAAGGAGGCACCAATTCAGCCGCCCACCGCTCCCCGCTGGTATTTCTCCAGCCCTGGTTTCAACTCGGCGAAATCGACACTTATATCCGCATTTGCAACCTCTGCCAGCCTTTAACGATTATGGAGTGGCAGCTCACTTCCGACTATTCGGTTCTCACCGGTAAAGGATTGTATGGCGATAATGGACCACTGCGGCCAACACAACGTTTCTGGAACCTGAAACAATTGGGTGCAACACCGGCAGGCTCATTCTGGATGCCTGTTTCCGGCAACCGGCCGAATATCAGTTGCGCTGCTGCCGGCGATATTGCAAAGGGGATATACAGCATTCACCTGGTTAACAACGGAGCAACCCGCGAAGTAACAATAACAGGTATTCCTGAATTGGTGAAATCTTTCAATATTTATGTCACGGATGCAACCCGGGGCATGAAAAAAATCAGAACTATTCCTGTTGCCAGCGGGAAAGCCGCCTTTACACTTGAAGCGCAAACCTACACAAGCCTGATAAACGATTAACACAAAATCATACAATGAACAGATTCATTATCGCAGCACTATTAGTTGTTCTCTCTATTAGTGTGAGAGCCCAGATTCAAAAAACCGAATTGCTTCAGACAACGGTTAAACAATACCAGAAAGCGGAGTGGAATGTGGTTTTAAAAGCCTCCTGGAGCAATCCGTATGCATTCAGCGAAATTGCTTTGGATATGATTCTCACTTCGCCATCGGGCAAACAATTGGCTTTGCCTTGTTATTACGAATCAGGCAAAAGTGGCTACGAATCGGTTTGGAAAGCCCGGTTTGCTGCACGCGAAACAGGTGTTTATTCTTACCACTTCGAGTTAAAGGAAAATGGGAAAATCGTTTCATCTACTCCAAAAGCTGAATTCAGTGTCAACCCATCAAAAGGAAAAGGATTTCTGAACCCGAATGATTTCTGGACTTTGCGTTACGACAATGGTGAGCTATTTCGTGGAATCGGTGAAAATATCTGCTGGGAATCGCGCGATGAAGACGATTCGAAATACTTCAGGGCACTTCACGAAGACAAACGCTTTAACTACAATTACATGCTGACAAAGTTGGCAGCAAATGGCGGTAACTTCTTCCGAACCTGGATGATTTACTGGAACCTTCCTGTTGACTGGAAAACTGTAAACAACAAC
>JAAXUD010000560.1 GCA_013336205.1 Lentimicrobium sp.
GGCCGATCTGAGGCAACTCTTTTTAACACTTGCCGCCGGACTAAGATTCTTTAACGCAGAGAGACCACGGCTGGTTTCCCTGGTTTCGATCCGGATTACAACCCTGGCAAAATATTTTATTTCGCCCTTTGCCGGCAGATAGCTTACCGGTGTAAATACCGATTGCGCAAAAGCATAACCATTCATGTATTGTGTGCTGAGATTCCCCGTTTGACTTGCCGGGTAAACCTCATTAGAGCGGTATACTTCCTCGTTTTCAATTAAAACCGGGATGCCTGGTTCCGACAGCGGGCGTGAATACTGCGCTGCTTCCAGTTTGAAAAAACCTGTGACAACTGTTTCATCAAAGCATTCATAGCTTATCCTCACAGCCTCATGGCCGGGAGGCAATAAAAGGTTGATGGCCTGGTAAGGTAAAACCGGCTCACCGGCTATTCCGCTGGCGCTGGTATTGTCAAAACTGAGCAGTTGTCTGCTGCCACGGTGTTCCACGGTTGGTTTGCTGAAATAGTAAACTTTTTCAACAACATCGGCCATTAATGAAGTTGTTGCCAGTGATAGCAATAAAAGGGTAAATAATCGTTTCATGGTGTTGGTTTTCAATGTGTCAGTCTGGCAGTAGAGATGTTGGATTAGTAAATTCCATTACAAAATTAGCTCAATTCCGGGCCGAATTTACACTTTATTCTTTTCGGATATAACAATTAGTGGTTAAACTTTTATCTGTTTCTTTCTTGCAGCGCAATGAAAAGATTGAAACATAGGGAGAGAGATACCTTCAGGGGCGCACCCAAAGTTCAATTACCGGCGGGGCTGGCTACCCGGTTAGCTGGTCGGCTTTTTATTCACTTCTGACAAATACTGTTTCTTTATCATCCTTCTGCACATTGTTCATGATATTAATCAGAAATTCACTAATCAATTCAATGTGCTTAGCATAAAGAATTAGCCTGTCTTTTAATAATTCTTTGTCAGTTTGAGGGACTGAATTGCCTAAAAAATACCTTAAACAGAACATAGATGTGTATGCATTATGTTCAAATTCCACCTTTGTCGATGCAATAGTTATTTGAGGTGCGTTCAGGTTGTCAAAAAAAACAAAAGGGTTTTCCTGCCCTGCAGCAGCACAGAGCATAACAGGAAAAGGGTAGTTTGCTTTTTCTGTAACAATCTTTTGAAAGACTTCCGGCCACATTTCTTTTATTTTTTCATAGTCTTTTGCGAATTCAATGGTTGTTTCCAGTGAAACCATTCCTTTTATTGTACTGTCATTATCAAAAGTTCTAAACCCCATTTGAGCCCCCAGGCTATGGCCTATATAGAAAATAAACGACGAATTGCTTAGAGATTGAGCAAATTTGAGTACAGTTTGTAAACTTTCTTCCTCCTCATTTTTTATTAGTTTGTCATATGGCTTTAGCCCCCAAATGCTGTTTTCATAGGGTAAGTGAAAGTTTGAAGCTACAAAAATGAATCCTTTTGAAGCGAAATACTCGGCCATGGCAAAGTTTTCAAATGAATTGCTCTGGGAACCATGATGGTAAACTATTACAGGGAAATTGGAGCCTTCTTTTATTTTTGAATAGCAACTTTGAGTTTTTAAATTGGTAATCAGATCAAAAATATCCGTGTAAGACAATATTCCAAAATCGTTTGCTTGACCCGTATTTAAATTTTCAGCAATGAAATCCCTGATATATATTTCTTTATTTTTTAGTTTTATCTGCTGTTGGACAAGTTCCAGGTTTGGATTTTGTTTGAATTCAAATAAGTCGTTTATAATCAGGGTATTTTGTGTTTCATTCTTAGTGATAAGTTGCTCGTTTCTTATTCCAACCGGATGCCAGATTTGTATGAAATATGGTTTATCCCCATTGTAATTATAGGCTTTATAATTGAAAATTGAATCAAATACAAGAGTATCCTGAAAGCCTACCTGAAAGTTTCCGGGTTTAATAAAGTCGTAAAATGTTTCCTGTGCATTTGTGAAAATGCATTGAAGAAAAACCAAACAGAAAAATATCAGGGATTTTATCATTTTACTTTGCTACTTTTTTGTTCAATTGCCCGCCCACGGGCGAATATGTGCATTATTTCGCATTTGTGATTTGTGTATAACCCTGATTGTCTACTTTCACAATTCAGATTTTCATCACAAAAATAATAATATCTCAAGTATCCTGACCATCCATCTACCTTTTCATAATACCAAATCCTTTGGTTATTAAATGAGTATAAATTTCTGTTGTTTTGCTGCCTGAATACACGTTATACGTTGCATATAGCACAGGCAGGCCCGCTTTTTAGGCTATGTTTTGCAAACGGAAGAATATGTATCAACTATTTATTCAGGCAGAGTAAAATGCAAAAACAGTAAATATTCACTGAAAGCTTGGCAGTGTGCTGGATACAAGGCCCGGCGGCCAGAGCGACAGAAAATTAACTAACAAGTAGAATACGATTACCGGAGAACAAAAAGCTACTGGACATAATTTACGTAAAAGTTGAATGTGAATAAAAAGCAACGGGGTGAACCAATGCCACCCCGTTCCAGTTAAAATCATTAGTTGTTATTTGCTATCCAGTTTACTCAATGCAAACGCATAAGCCCCGATCGAAACAGCTTTGGAGGTTCCCAGCCGGCTTATGCCAACACCAATTCTTTTCATAGAGTCATATTTGATTCGTCTTGAGCTGAAAGGCACTTTGATTTCGGTGGTATCGCCTTCATAGAAACGGGCAAATTCGTTTTCGTCTTCAAGGTTAAAAGCTCTGATTTCCATACGGTCAACGGCGGTGCCAACCATGGTGGTGAAATTCGAATTCATTTCATCAACCAGTCTTTGCAGGTAAAGCGGGTAAGCGCCTGAAAGCCCGCCACCGATCACCACCAATCCATCAATCATAGTGATGGCGTTGGCAA
>JAAXUD010000561.1 GCA_013336205.1 Lentimicrobium sp.
GAAAGCTCATCATAAGTAAGCTGCTGCAATCCGGATTTATTAACAGATACTCTGAACCATTCTCCTTTGCTCAATACTGATTCTGCAGCATATTCCTGCACTTGCTGATTATCTTCAAGCAGCGCACGCTGCCCGTCGGGTTGAAGCACAACATCGAATGATATTAATTTTTCAATGGCCCCGTCAACAGGGTTACGTCTCAGCGGTATCAGCGACAGACTTAGTAAAGGCTTGCCCCGGTCATAAACTACCTGGAATGAAACTTCCGGAACCCCGGGTAAAAATACTTCTCCATGCCCCTTCAGCACCTGCAATTCCTGCAGGCTGAGCGCCTGGTAACGGGCGTCAGCCAGGCTGACTGATTTAACATTAAATTCAGCAGGCAGGGAAAAAGTATATACCGGCAAGGATGTTGCCACATCGTTGTAGCATTGTTCGCAATTCAGCCACGACTGAATGGTTTCATCCGGCATTTGCTGCCGGTAAGGCTCCATCCAGCGTATTGTTTCCTGGGCTCCTGATTTCAACGCCAACAGTGAATACAATACAGTCAGAAGTGCAAATACTTTATATAAGGGTCTGGTAACAGACATCATAATTATTCTGAATTAATGAATAGTCAGGCTTTTCTGAAAAAATCATGCCATAAATACGGTTTTTTTATTCAGATATAGCTTAAACATGAACATAAAATGTACACAATAGGTTCAATTATTGTATCTTTGCCGTGTGTCATTGATACATAATTATATCAGCATGGCATACTAACGGAAAAATATTTACGTTATTGCAGCAAATACGGGATAAAAATCACATTTTTTCGAGGACGGACAAAGGATTAAAAAATTATTACTAATATTGTTCGCCGAAATTCCGAACCGCATGAGACTAAAGCTACTCCTGATAACATTTATATTGCTTACCAGCGCGCTGGTAAGGGCTCAGGATGCTTCCTTCTCCCAATATTACGGAAATCCGCTTTACCTGAACCCCGCACTAACAGGAACAAAAATCTGCCCCCGCCTTACATTGAATTACCGCAATCAGTGGCCCTCAATCCCTGCCAGTTTTGTAACTTACGCTGTATCATATGACCGCTATGTAGACGCTGTTTCGGGAGGTATCGGTTTAATGGTGATGTCGGAAAATATGGCCGATGGCATCCTCACAAATACACAGGTAAGCGGGCTCTATTCATTTATGGTTAACCTCACACGCAGTCTCACCATGAATGCCGGAGTGCAGGCATCCTATATGCAGAACAGGCTTAACTGGGATAAACTTATTTTTGAAGATCAGTTGCTTTCCGGAATAAACAATGTACCTACCCAGGAAAGCCCACCCGACAGACTGAGTATCGGACTAATAGACTTTTCAGCCGGCCTGCTCTTCGGATACAATGAACAGGTCTATGGCGGTGTTGCAGTAAATCACCTGAGTGAGCCCGATAATTCATTTTACAGTAATGGAGATAGTCAGCTCGATATGAAAGTTACTGTTCACGCCGGTGCGCTTATTGACATGAGAGATGGTATTCGCTCGGGCGATGCTGAAAACCTGAGTCTGTCACCCAATATTATGTACCAGCAACAAGGAAAATTTCATCAGTTAAACCTTGGAATGTATCTGAATGTATATCCTTTCGTGCTGGGAGCCTGGTTCAGGCATAATTTTGAAAATCCTGACGCCGTTATTGCCCTGCTCGGATTTCAACATGAAAAATTTAAAGTCGGATACAGTTACGATTACACAATTTCGCAATTAACCAATTCAACAGGTGGTGCTCATGAAGTGTCATTTGCCTGGCAATTTGATTGTGGACAAAAAACAATTAAGCAGAAGGCAATAAAATGCCCCAGATTTTAGTTACTAATAATTAATAAACAATAAAAACCTGAAATGATCAGCTACAGCAACATCTATCAGAAATTTGCCATCCTTGCTTCCGTCGCGCTTATAGTATCTTCCTGTTCCAAAGAGTCGTCAAGGACTACCGGCTGGGAATACAACAACGAGAAAAACGGAGGCTACCAGGTTAACACAAAATACGGTGATCAGCCCATTGGCCCAGGCCTTGTTATGATCGAAGGCGGTACTTTCACGATGGGCCGCACTACTGACAATCCGATGTACGATTGGGACAATATCCCCCGCAGGGTTACAGTGCCTTCGTTCTACATCGACCAGACCGAGGTAGCCAATGTCGACTATGTAGAATACCTCTACTGGTTGAGCCGGGTTTTCGGAACCGACTATCCTGAAGTTTATCGCAAAGCATTACCTGACACCCTGGTATGGCGCGAAAAACTGGCATACAATGAACCATTGGTTGAAACCTACTTCAGGCATCCTGCCTACCGCAACTATCCTGTTGTTGGTGTAAGCTGGGTTCAGGCCAACGAATACTGCCTGTGGCGTACCGACAGGGTGAATGAAATGATGCTTATCCGCGAAGGCGTGCTTGATTTTGATCCGGATCAGCGCAATGAAAATAATTTCAATACAGAGGCTTACCTTGCCGGACAATATGAAGGACTGGTAAACAAACCCCTCAAAGACCTCAACCCAAGTGGAACCGGTGAACGCCGCGCCCGTCTTGAAGATGGTATCATGGTTCCGAAATACAGGCTCCCAACCGAAGCCGAATGGGAATTTGCCGCACTCGGACTCGTGGGCACCACAGTTTATGAACGCATTGTTGAACGTCGCGTTTATCCATGGAATGGCACCATTGTACGTTCAGATCAGAAAAAATATTACGGACAATTCCTCGCCAACTTTAAACGTGGCCGGGGTGACTATATGGGTGTAGCCGGAAGTCTGAACGACGGAGCCGACCTGCCTGCTGAAGTTGCATCTTACTGGCCAAACGATTATGGCCTGTATAATATGGCTGGTAACGTTGCCGAATGGGTACTT
>JAAXUD010000562.1 GCA_013336205.1 Lentimicrobium sp.
GTTTTGCAGCTACTTAGCCATCACCTCTTTTTATGCGCATTTTAATCCTGGGTTTTTTATCCTTCTTCTTTCTGGTAACGGTTACCACTGCCCAGCAAACCCGTAAAATCAGGCTGATTCAGGCCGACGTTATGAATTATGACAAGAGGCTTGGCGCTGATGTTCAGCGCATTATAGGGAATGCTATTTTTGAACACGAAGGCGCCTTCCTTTATTGTGATTCCGCGCACATGAACAATGCCACCAACAGTATGAAGGCATACAGCCGCGTGCACATTAAATCGAGCGATACATTGAACCTTTACGGTGATTCGATTTACTACAGTGGCGAAACACGCATTGCTGAAGTATTTGACAATGTAAAACTTATCGATAAAAGAACCATTCTCACCACCGACAAACTGATCTATGACCGCAACACCGGCATTGCTTTTTACCTTACCGGCGGCCATATTGTAAACGATCAGAATACACTCGACAGCAAAAGGGGGTATTATCATACCAATACCAAGGATTTTTTCTTCCGGGACGATGTGGTTCTTGTGAATCCTGATTACGTAATGAATTGTGATACACTGCGATACAATACACAAAGTAAAATATCATATTTTAAGGGACCTACTACTATCATTGGTAAGGAAACCGATATCTATGCCGAAAATGGCTGGTATAATACAATAACCGACATTTCTGAATTCAATGAAAATGCCAGGGTTAAAAACGGTGACCAGGTGCTGACCGGCGATAGCCTTTATTATGAACGAAAAAATGGCTACGGTCAGGCTTTCCGGAATGTGCAGGTAATTGATACAGTGCAGGATGTTGTGGTTACCGGCCAATACGCACTTTACCAGAAATCACTCGGATACACATTGATAACTCAAAAACCGGAAGCACTTTTTATTGACAAAGGCGATACGCTGTTTATGCATTCCGATACCATGCGGGCAACCTTCGACTCGGCTCAGAAAACCAAAGAAGTTTTTGCGTACTATCATGTAAAATACTACCGCTCAGATATTCAGGGAATGTCCGATTCGCTGGTTTACACTTTCAGCGATTCCACCATGCGAATGTTGGGTTCACCGGTGCTTTGGACAGAAGAAAACCAGTTGACGGCCGACTCCATTTATGTGACAACAGCCAATGATCAGGTGAAGAACCTTTATCTCTACAGTTCAGCTTTTATAATATCGAAGGACACCCTGGGTGATGGTTATAACCAGATAAAGGGACGCAATATGACAGGCTATTTCATTGATAACGACCTGACTTCCATTAAAGTGGTAGGTAATTCAGAAACTATTTACTGGGTTCGGGAAGAAGATGGAACATTAACAGGCATCAATAAAGCATTTTCCTCTGATATGTTTATCCGGCTGAAAGAGCGGAAAATGAAGCAGATCGTCTACATTGAAAAACCGGAGGCTGTATTGTATCCGGAAGGAGAATTGACAGAGCCTGAATTACTGCTCAAGAACTTTATATGGCTTGGCGATCGGCGGCCATTGAAGCGCGAAGATATCTTTACCTGGTAGAAAAACCGGCGAATTGTTACTCTGATGTTTTGTTGTCTCAGGCCTTCAGCCTGACTAGCTTTCAGCAGACCCTAAAGTAGTTTAAACGGAAGCATGCCTTATTTCATTGGCAAACTGCCTGGTGTGGTTTCTTCTGAAGAGCGGACATCAATTAACTCAATAACTACATATTCACTCATTCCACGCCAGGGTATGGGATGCAGGTATTCTTTATACCTGAGTTCTACAAAACGACCACCGCTGCGCTCGAGTATGCCTGCAATACTGTCGTCCAGAACGCTGAATTCAAATTCATTGCTCTGCATTGCGCCGGGGGCCGGGGTTTTAAAACCTTCCTGAATAAGCCGGCCTTCCCATGTTTTAAAAACATACCCCTTCTTGACAAAGAAATTAAGTGTGCCTGCTTTAACGCCTTCTCCAAACACAAAATAATAACGCCACCAAAGGAAGATAGCCAGTATAATTACAACAATAAGACTTGCAATAACGACGGTTTTTCTTTTCATATTTTGTTAATATTTGATAAAGTGCAAGGTTGAAACAGATTAATAAACAAAGATAATTTATTTGCCTTTGTTTTGCAATCTCTTTTATTGTATGATATCAGGAAGGTTTGGACACACTGGTCCTTATAGGCAAAATGAACCTAGTTTTTGCCGGCAGGGGCTGTTTCTGAGGGTGGCTGGTAGGCATTCTTTTTCGCACTTTTCCCAAAAACAGAAAACTGAAGATAACGTTCAGGGTGCAGCTTCATGTCTTCGATCAGTAGTTTTAGTTCGCGCGATGAGGCCTCCAGTTCATTATACATGGTATCATTATTTACCAGTTGCCCCAGGGTGCCCTGCCCACGCTCGATTTTCTGAACTATCTGCGCCAGGCCATCAACCGAACTGTTCAGTTTATCCATGGTTTTTGAGATATTGGCTTTTGCCACCGTATCGCTGATATTGGCGGCATTGGTCATTATTCTGCTCAGACTTTCGTTGTTTTGTTTGAGGTTGGTGGTAATTGACTCAACATTTCCAATAATTCTGGCAAGGCGCATTTTCTGGCTAACCATCAATGTATCCACTGATTGGGTTGCATTTTCAAGGCTTGCCATCGTGTTTTTCAGACTTTCAACGGTATTGATAAGGTTGTCGCGGGTTTGTTTGTTAAAAACCTCGCTGATAACGGTGAGTACCGTATCCATTGAATTCATCATGGTTTCTGCTTTCCGGAAGATGGGTTGAACCATATCATTGACTTCGTCCTGCAGACTGGACTGCATTTGTGAAACAAGGGTATCGCCCGAAAGTGCATCTTCCTTTGAATCTCCCAACACCAGCTGTATGCCGCGGGTGCCCAGCAGAGAGCTGAAAATCCGGGCAACAGAGTTTTT
>JAAXUD010000563.1 GCA_013336205.1 Lentimicrobium sp.
TGCCGGATAGCCATCAAGAATCTGGCTTTCGTCTCCGATAACGTTGGTAGTCCAGTCATTCCAGCCGAAGCTGAAAGGGTAGGAGGTCTCGGCCACAAACACCTGCCTGTCAAACTTTTTACCAAGCGAATCAAGCGTGGTTTCAAGCAAACTCAGGCTTTTACCATGCCATAAGGGATAGTAGGATAAGCCAATGATGTCGTAATCAAGGGTGTCGAGGCTGGTAAAAAACTCTTCGGCTCTTTCTACTCCGGCGTAATGAATCATAATTTTGCAATCCGGATCATTCTCCCGCACAGCCGCTGACCCGGCATTCAGCAATCCCAGGAAATTGTTCAGATAAATATTCCTACCCTGTGGCCAAACCATTCCATTATTAATTTCGTTACCGATCTGTATGTAATCGGGTTTTATTTCGCGAACTATTTTTGCGGTATAGTTTTTCAGGCTGTCTTTTAAAACATTATATCCCAGGGTTTTCCATGCTTCTGGTACAGTCTGGTTGCCAGGGTCGGCCCAGGTGTCTGAGTAATGGACGGTTAAATAAACTTTCATGCCTTTAGCCCTGACTTTTTCAGCGAAAGCCTTTACTTCTGAAAATCCCGAACGGCCATCGACCGGGTTTTTCCATAACCTGATGCGGACAGTATTCATACCTGCTCTTTTTAATGTACTCAGCATATCCTCAGCGTCACCACCCCGGTTGTAAAAAACAACACCTGCATCTTCAATTTCAGGCAGAAAGGAGAGGTCGGCAGCTTTGATGATAAATTTTTCGGGAATTGGGTCCGGATCGTTTGACTTCTCTTCACAGGCAGCGGTAGCAAGGAAAGTCACGGATATAAGAATCAGAAAAATATTTTTGAGCATGTCAGTTTTGGCTTGAGTGATTATAGTAAAACTGCTTCCTGAATGCTGTTCAGGGAAGCCTGCATCCTGCCGGAGGATTTACAAAAATAGATAAATAACAGCTTGAAACGGATTCCAGGCGGGCTGTGTTCATTTACCGGGCCCGACATTATATTCAACTGACTCAAGGATAAATCTTCCATACACAAATTCCCCATCAGGATAATGCCAAACGACCTCACCCAGGCTACAGAGATTGAGGCCATTGATGTTTTTGTATTCCCTGACTGGTGTTGAGAATCTGTAACGCTTCAATGATTTGCCAGATATGGCATATCTGTCGTCAGAAACAAAATTGACCAACTGACCCACTTTATTGAAATACAGAATGGCTGTTATGGTTATTCCATTGCAGGTAAAGGTGGCCTTTGATGAGAGGCTGTCCGATTCTTTCCATTGAATCCTCTTGTCAATCAGACTGGCCGGCGCCATCAGGCACATATCGTTGAAAACAGTGACTGTTTCAGCCTGGTTCAACTCCCCTTCACTGACATTGACAACCGGAATTAACCCAAAGAGTTTTACCTGCATACCGGCAATCCCGTTTTTGTAAGAGTGGTAGCCGGGGATTGTCAGGCCTTTCATTTTGCCGGTCATATAAAAAAGGCGGGTCGGGATATCGAAAAAGTTGTATTGTGTTGAGTGCAGTTCAAACCAGTCCTTTCCTTTTTCGCGCATTTGCCCGGTGAAGGTGATTTTCATATTGTTTACTTTTTCACGATTCAAAACACCGGTGTACCTGAGGTAACGCTGCACCGGTAAAGGCAGGTGCTGAATGTCAGCTTCGGTGAGAAGGGTAGTTGAAATTGACTGGGTTCTGGCAAGGCCATTGCTGTAATCATTTATAAATGAACGGTGAAAGTTCCAGGCGCCAAATCCGGCAACTACTGCAATCAGGATTATAATATTCGCAATGGTTCCAAACCTGGCATCCTGCCAGCTTAAAATTATCAGAAACTGGGAAATAACAATTGCGATCAATGCAGGAATCCACCACCAGTCGGCCTTCAGAAAAACCAATAGCACAGCAGCCAGGAACAATAGTCCGGCCAATAACCAAAAGAACCCTGAAGTTATGCTGATTGGCTGTTTCAACTGATCGACAGGTGCAAGGTTAAATGCTTTGGTGAATCCTAAAAAGTGGATTATTCCGTGAAGCAGTATAAAGATTGCCAGTGCTGTTTTCATAGTGATTTTCGGTTTCAAAAAAAATGAATTCAGATTCAGATAATTGCATACATAGGTTTATAACCTTCAACTCAAAGAGATTACAAAGTTGAGCATTGTTCAGCAATATTTTATAAAGATATTGGTACTGTTTATATTGTGAATAACTATCACTTTATTAAAGATGATTAAGATTGGCACCTTTATCAAATTCTGATTGGTCTTTATGTGGCCAAAATTTATTCATACCTCAATGATACGGAAGGATTCATCATTGCTGCTTTTATCGCCCGGTAGCTGATTGTAATAAGCGCTGTAAAAGTGGCTATCAGAAAACCATTGGCAAAATCCAATGCATTCAGTTGTATTCTGTAATGGTAATTCTGCAGCCAGTTATCCGCTACAAGGTAAATAAGCGGCAACGCAATGAGCATTGAGACAAAGAGCAGGATTATAATCTCTTTTGCTATCAAATACCAGATAGTGCTGACCGAAGCGCCAAATGTTTTCCGGATACCAATCTCATGCGTTCTTTGCTGAACTGTGAATGTAGTCAGGCCATATAAACCAAGTGCAGCGATCAGAATAGCCATAATCGTGAAAACAATTGCCAGTCGTGCATTCTGTTTTTCAGATTGATACATCTGTTCAACATCCTTATCCATATAGAAATACTGCATCGGATCACTGGCGGCATAGCTTTCCCAGCTTTTTTCAATTTCTTTGAGAGTCGAAGCACCGGCAGCAGGTGAAAGTCTTATGCTGAAGTATCCCCATTGAATATCTTCTGTCTTAAACATCATCACATGAGGCGCAATTTCGGTGCGCAGCGATTCGAAAT
>JAAXUD010000564.1:0-333 GCA_013336205.1 Lentimicrobium sp.
TTCTTCTCTCTTTGACGCTGCCTGTTTTCTTAACGCAATTTTTAAAAGGCCGGTCCTTTTGTGCTTAATCCTGACTGATAAAGAGAGAAGAAACGCAACCGAAAATGTAAAGCGTAGTTCTGAAGATTAGTGTTCAACGGATTAAGGCAGAGGAATATTGGTTCAACCTCGTTTCTTCCTACCAAAATCGCTCGCCTGTTTTTAGCAATTTTTAAGAAGCCGAGATTTTTTGCTACTTTTTGATCTTGCAAAAAGTAGAAGAAAGAAAAAGAGCTCCAAAGTCAATTATTAAGCTGGAATAGTCTCAATTTGGTGAAGAGACTTTAAAACGTT
>JAAXUD010000564.1:343-2912 GCA_013336205.1 Lentimicrobium sp.
ATAATAATAAATAATTGGCAGTTCCAAATCTTAATGTGTAAAGGATATAATTGTGCCAGCACATCAAATTAAGATTCTGCCCTTATACCAGGTAATTTGGCTAAACTCATTCTATTCGTTATCTTTGTATAAATGTAAAATTATACCTGACAAATGCGTGTTGCCGGACAAGAATACCTTACTATAAGACTCGAAGGAACATCGGTTTTTATGATCGATCAGAATTTACTGCCCTTTTCATTTTCTGTAAAGGAATGTAAAACCTGGGAGGATACCTGTCTGTCAATAAGGAATATGACGGTGAGAGGCGCGGGTGCAATCGGCGCAGCTGCAGGTTTTGCCATGGCCCAGGCTTTTATGGAAAGTGAAGATCCTGGAATGGCCATAGAAAGAATAAAAGCAACCCGCCCGACAGCCAGGGATTTATTTTTTGCCGTTGAAAAGGTATTTTATGCCGGCCAGATTTCTGTGCAGGCCGCTGTTGATGAAGCGCAGAAACTTGCAGCCGCAAATGTTGCAGCCGCAAAAAACATCGGGAAATTCGGAGAACCCTTAATAAAGGAGGGCTCCCGCATTCTCACGCATTGCAATGCCGGCTGGCTTGGTTTTGTAGATTACGGCAGTGCGCTTGCACCAATATATATGGCGCATCGGGGCGGAAAACAGCTGTTTGTTTATGCCGACGAAACCCGTCCACGAAGCCAGGGGGCGCGTCTGACTGCCTGGGAATTGTCGAATGAAGACATTGACCACAGCATTGTACCCGATAACGCAGGCGCTTACCTGATGTCGAAGGGAATGATTGATATGGTGATAGTTGGTGCCGACAGAATAGCAGCCAACGGCGATACGGCCAACAAAATCGGGACCTTCGAGAAAGCAATTGTAGCAAAACAATTTGGTATCCCTTTTTTCGTAGCAGCTCCTTTGTCAACCTTCGACCCTGCTGCTGAAACGGGCGAAAAAATTGAAATTGAGGAACGTAGTGCCGATGAAGTAAACTATCAGACCGGACCCGATTCAGAAGGCCGGATTCATACCATCCGGGTGAGTAATCCGGGCTCCGCTGCCTTTAATCCGGCATTTGATGTAACCCCGGCTGAGTTTATTTCCGGAATAATAACTGAAAAGGGAATCATAAAGCCTGATGTACAAATGATTGCTTCGTTATTCCGGTAATAACCCATTTTGAAGGTAGTGCGATAATAGCGCGTTGTTGAGACGCAATGCATTGCGTCTCAACAATGGATTTCGCCTCAACAGGTAGGCTTAACCTTAACCTCAACCTCAACCTAAATGACGAATGAAGAATGACGAATTTAGAATGAAGAATAATTAATGGATCAGCTAATTTGCTAATCTGCTAATCAACAAATCTGCTAATCATAAAATTGAAGCCCAATTACTTTAGACTTTTTACTTTAGACTTGATTTCATGGAAAAAACCTGCTCCTGGCCGGGCAATGACCCGCTGATGATAAAGTACCACGATGAAGAATGGGGTGTGCCCGTTCACGATGACCGAAAATTGTTCGAATTCCTTTTGCTCGATGCTTTTCAGGCCGGACTGAGCTGGAAAACCATTTTGCATCGCCGTGAAGGGTTCAGGAAGGCGTTTGATAACTTTGATGCAGTTAAAATTGCCGCATACACCGAAGAGGATTACAACCGCCTGCTCAACGATGCCGGCATCATCCGCAACCGGGCCAAAATCAGGGGAACCATGAAGAATGCCCAGCTCTTTTTGGCAATTCAGCAGGAATTCGGAAGTTTTGACAAATACATCTGGCAGTTTACCGGAGGCAAACCCATTGTAAATCACTGGACTGAATTGAAACAGATTCCCGCCACCAGCCCCGAATCAGATGCCATGGCCAAAGACATGAAAAAGCGCGGCTTCACGTTTTGCGGAAGTACCATTTGCTATGCCTTTATGCAGGCCGCCGGTCTTATAGATGATCATCTTGAGGGGTGTTTCAGAAAGGGGAATTAGAGACTGAGGGACTGAGGGACGAAGAGACTGAGAGACTGAAAGACAAGGAGACAAGGCGACAAGGCGACAAGGAGACGAAGAGAAAAGAAAAGGAGACGAAGAGACTGAGGGATTAAGACAAAGGGACTTAGAGACATATAGACGAAAAGACTGAGTGATGAATGACTTAGAGGCGTAGAGACTTAGAGATAGGGGAACTGGGGGAATAATAAGTGATTTGATTGAAAGCCCTGAAAGGGCGAAATCGCAGTAACCGTGGGCGAAGCGCAGCGGATCCCACGGTTTAAAAGGACACCGTGTGTAATAAGCCCTGAAAGGGCGAAATAAACAACACAGAGGAAATGGACTTAGTCCTGATGGCTATTGGGATTGGGAATTTGGCATTAGACATTAAACGTTTGGCATTATATACAATCTATTACAAATTATAGGTTATGGGAATTAGTCTCTCAGGCTTTTGGGATTAGTAATTAGTCCCGATAGCTATCGGGATTAGAAATTAGAAATTCTATCTTGCTCCATGCCCTGAGCCCTGTGTAATTTGCCAAAAAGGGACGAGGGACGAAAAGAGGGGAC
>JAAXUD010000565.1 GCA_013336205.1 Lentimicrobium sp.
GCGTCGTCCCTGGTTTTACAGGCGCGGGAACTTATTTATAAAAGGGCTGCCTGCGGTTTGAATACCATTGAACTAAACAAGCTTACAGCGAAGTACCAACATCCGGCCCGTTGGAATGAAACCGTAAAGTCAGCAAAAGCTTTTATTGCTGAAGGTGATTATGTTAAGGGTGTTGAAATGATTCAACAGGCCGGAGCCCTCTACAATTACTACCGGCTCGATACGCTTGGATTGGTAAATGCAGGCTTTTATGAATTAGCAATGACGTCAGATTATACACCGCTCATCAAACATGCCACCGGATATTATATTACCCGTGGCGGCTACGATCAGGCAATGCAATTGCTTGAAAAGATGCGGCTTTCAGGGGTAAATGCTGCTGAAACAACTGATTTTCAGGAGAGCCTTGCCCGTGAACTTGCCAGGCGTGATGTTGCAGAAACTGATTTGCTCGATCTGAAGACTATGCTGCGCGTATACACCAGTGGTGACAAATGGTACCGGCGTTTTGCCGAGGTGTACAGGTTTCATGTCGAAAACAGGGAATAAAGCAAACAGCATTATCATGTAATCCGATTGTTTTCTTATGTTTGCAAACTGATTTTATTCCATAGCTGAGTTTATTTAACTTTAAAAATATTACATTATGAAACTTTTACTCATCAGCAATTCTACCAATGCAGGCGAAGAATACCTGGGCTGGCCCCGAAATGATATTAAGGCCTTTTTGGAAGGCACAAAAGTGAAACGGGTGTTGTTTATTCCTTACGCCGGGATAACGGTATCTTATGATGCTTATGAAGCAAAGGTGAAAGCTGTTTTTCAACAACTTGGCTATGATTTGTATTCTATTCATCATGAGGCCGATCCGGTTCATGCGGTTGCTGAAGCCGAAGCAATTGCCGTTGGAGGCGGAAATACATTCCACCTGGTGCATGAACTGCAGCGTACCGGTGTAATGCAGGCAATCAGGGGCAGGGCGCTGGCCGGTGTGCCTTATATTGGCTGGAGTGCAGGATCGAATGTTGCCTGCCCATCATTGCGCACCACCAATGATATGCCGGTGATAGAGCCAGCCAGTTTCAATTGCATGGGATTGGTGCCTTTTCAGATCAATCCGCATTACCTGGATGCTCATCCTGAAGGACATGGTGGTGAAACCCGCGAGCAGCGCATTGAGGAATTTCTGGTTGTGAACCCGAAAATGTATGTAGCCGGTTTGCGTGAAGCCACGTCGCTCATCTATGAAAATGGACAGCTAAAACTGGTTGGTCGCCATGCCATGCGGGTTTTCAGGCTTGGTTCTGCTCCGCGTGAAGTACAGCCTGGTTCCAATGTTGATTTTCTGATGATGTAGCAATTTGCAGGATTATTCCGGATCCTTATAAGTTTGATTCCTTATTTTCAATCTCCTGAGGCTTCCCTCTGGAGATTTTTTTTTATTGCTTTTCAGAATTTAAAAATTGACGTAACTTTAAGCAATATTAACTCAAAACAATCAGCCATGAAATTTGAATTACCTCCGCTTCCTTTTTCACCGGAAGCACTTGAGCCAGTGATCAGTGCAAAAACCATCAGTTTTCACCACGGCAAACACCACCAGGCCTATGTAAACAACCTGAACAACCTGATTCCGGGAACGCGCTTTGAAAACTCTACGCTAGAAGAGATTATTCTGGATGCTGAAGGTGGCATTTTTAACAACGGAGCCCAGGTATGGAATCATACTTTTTACTGGGAAGGCCTTGGCGGAAAAGGCAGTACTCCAACGGGCAAGCTGCTTCAGCTGATCAATGAGGAGTTTGAATCTTTTGAAAGGTTTAAAGAAATTTTTGCTGATATAGCAGTTAAGCAGTTTGGCTCTGGCTGGGCCTGGTTGGTATTGGATGCCAATGGAAAACTAGCAATCACCTCTACCTCAAATGCCGGCAATCCAATGCGGGAGGGTATGACCCCACTTTTTACCTGCGATGTATGGGAACATGCCTATTACCTCGATTTTCAGAATCGACGTCCCGATTACGTGAAGGCTTTCTGGGATATTGTTAACTGGGAAAAGGTTGCTGAAAGACTGGGATAATTAATTTCGGCTGCAGCACGCATAAGAAAATAAAACGCGCGCCCACTGTCCTGATTAGCAGTGCATTGGTCTCTGAATTACTCAGGTGGCCAATGCGCTGTTTCAGTTATGCAAGCCGGCGTTGATGCCGGGTAATCAATTGTAAGGCAATTTGTTTTTAGCTCCTGTTTGTAGGTTCATGGTTTTTAGTTTTAAGTTCCTGGTTTTTGTTATTTGTTGATTTATCGCAAATTCCCCGGTAAAATAAGTGTAATCCCTTCCTGATATTTGCAAACATAATAGAAATAAATCATAAATCTAATTTCCGGAAACAATGTATAGATATTTAAAATGTCTTTATATTAGCAGGGAAATACAGCTTTTATAGAGGGGTATTCTAGGCTGTTGACAAGAAAGAAATAGACGCAATATTGCGTATATGCGCTCGTTGTAGTGCATTTAAGGGTGCAAACGAACAACCTGAATTAAAATAGAAAGAAATGAAAATATCTCAAATGATAATAGTAATACTGCTCATGATTATTGGAAATCCAGTTAATGCACAGGAACATGGATATATCAATGACCCAGACGGATTTACAAATTTGAAACTTGAACCAAATGGAAAATCAGAAATTGTTGGAATAGTTATAACTGGACAGGTTTTTAAGTATTATCCTGACACTAGTTCAGATTGGTGGAAAGTTGATTTCAAATTCCGAACTGGATTTATGCACAAATCAAAGATTAAAGATTTCAATAAGGCAAAATCAGAGATTAGTAAATACTTTCAAGACTATTATTCAGCAGACAGATACAATGTTGAATTAAGTGAGGGAAATAATGAGAAAT
>JAAXUD010000566.1 GCA_013336205.1 Lentimicrobium sp.
GGAGTTGGCATGATTCTATACTTCTGATACCAGAAATTAAATTGTTTGTGCGAAAAAGATAAAATGGGATCGTTAAAAGCAAATGCAAGCGGCTAATTTCGGTCTATAACAAATTTGCAGATATGTGTTCCCTGATCATTTTCAATTATTACAAAGTAAAAGCCATTTTCCAGTGAACTGATATTTACCGGATCTCCCAGATATTCATTTAAGGATAGAACCATAATCCCGAGTGTATTATATATTGCCACTCTATTCCTTAATGAAAATTCAATATTAAAATGAATTACATTATCAGCCGGGTTTGGATATACCCGGATGATTTTGTTAACTATTCCGGGTTCGTTAACTGAAACTGTTATTAAATCAGGATGCCCACACTCCGTTAATCCCTTTTTATAATAAAAAAGTTTTCTTTCTGTTTCTGCCCATTCAGAAGGATACTGATAATGATAATATGCTAAGCCTATTCCAATACCATAAACGGTAGTTGTGCTTTGGCCTTCAAAACAGCATTCATGACACCGATAATGTTCATAGGAGTATACCCCACAAAAATCTGACGCGTAATACAAAGTATCGAATGACACATTACAACTGTCGTTGATTTCATTGGCATAGCGTGCATTAATCAGTGTATTCAGATTCGTAAAAAAAATGGTATCAGTATAACTGTTAAAATCATATACCAAATGTCCTGGAAAGGTGAAATCCCAGTAACTTGTGTAGTTATTAAAATGTCTTCCGTAAAATACGGTATCATTTTCATCTGAAAAGAACTTATCAATAATTTTTATCCTTGTTGCATTGGGAAAATAGTTCTCATCTTCATATTCCCAGTATTGATATTCATCATTGATTTCATAGTCAAATATCTCCCCTATGGTTGGCATAATCTGAGCATTTGCGCTTAAATATAACCCAATAAAAAGGATCAATAGATGTATGGCTTTTTTCATAAATAATCTTTTTTGATGGACTATTAATTTATTGAAATAATTTCTGGTGAACTAAATTCGACTATTTTTAGAAATTTGACATCCAGATTCACGGAAAAGTTAAAGAGCTGCTTAATATTTGAAGTCCGTATCTCCGGATAGTTATATTTGACCTGGTTATTCAGCTAAATGAAAAATACTTCTATCAACAAAAATGCATATTAATGAATATGAGTCGATATTCATAAACTCCTTATTTGAATAGTATTCGCTTATGCTTCAATTTTATTTAGCAATAGCTAATAATTTATTTAGGCAAAGCTAATAAAATATTTCCGGGGATTTTTATTGGCTACTGAAGATTGTGCCATTTCTTCTTGTTTTCTTTTTCAGGGCACCCAACTCCTCTCCTTTAGCTGTTTGAACAATTCAGTGCTAAGCTGTACCTTTGCAAAAAATGATTCTATGAATTTTGTTGAAGAATTAAACTGGCGTGGCATGATTCATACCATCATGCCGGGAACTGAAGAAGTTTTACAGAAAGAAATGATATCGGCTTACGTGGGCATTGACCCTACGGCCGATTCCCTTCATATAGGCCACCTGGTGGGCGTAATGATGTTGAAACACCTGCAGCAGGCGGGGCACAAACCCATAGTGCTGGTTGGTGGTGCTACCGGTATGATCGGCGACCCTTCGGGAAAATCGGAAGAGCGTAACCTGCTCGACGAAGCCACCCTGCGTCACAACCAGGAGTGCCTGAAAACCCAGTTGATGAAACTACTCGATTTTGAAACCCATGACGCCAACAAAGCTGAAATGGTGAATAATTACGACTGGATGAAGGAATTCAGTTTCCTCGATTTTATCCGCGACATCGGCAAGCACATCACCGTAAATTATATGATGGCCAAAGATTCGGTTAAAAAACGCCTGACCGGTGAGGCCGGCGATGGCATGTCGTTTACTGAATTCACTTACCAGTTGGTGCAGGGATATGATTTTCTGCATCTTTACCAGCACCACAACTGCAAATTGCAGATGGGCGGCTCCGATCAATGGGGCAACATTACCACCGGCACTGAGCTTATCAGGCGCAAAACCGGTGGCGAAGCATTTGCACTTACCTGTCCGCTGATTACCAAAGCCGATGGCGGGAAGTTCGGCAAAACCGAGTCGGGCAATGTGTGGCTCGATCCGGCCAGAACATCACCCTATAAGTTTTACCAGTTCTGGTTGAATACCTCTGATGCCGACGCCGAAAAATACATCCGCATTTTTACCCTTTACGGGAAAGAGGATATTGAGGCCATGATCGCTGAACACCTGACAGCGCCTCACCTGCGTGTTTTACAAAAAGCGCTGGCCAAAGACATTACCATCAGGGTGCATTCCGAAGCCGACTACCAATCAGCCCTGGAAGCTTCTGAAATTCTGTTTGGCAAAGGTACCGCCGAAGCCCTGCACAAGCTGGATGAAGATACTTTACTTTCTGTTTTTGAAGGCGTGCCACAATTTGAAATCAACCTTACCGAACTGGAACAAGGGATTGGTATCGTTGAACTGGTTGCGGAAAAAACAGCCATTTTCCCTTCAAAAGGTGAAGCCCGCCGCATGTTGAAAGATGGCGGCATCCAGGTAAATAAAGCCAAGGCTGGTGAAGAATTTACTGCAACGCCTGCGCAGCTGCTGAGTGGTAAATATCTGCTGGTGCAGAAGGGGAAGAAGAATTACTATCTGCTGATTATAAAATAATTGCGGATTGCGGTTTAGTGGATTAAAAAATTAACGGATTAGCTGATTTGCAGGATTGCGGAGACCTTCTTACTTCCGACTTCGGACTTCGGACTTCGGACTTCGGATTGCGGAAGTCTGAGGTAAAAGATTGGAAGATATAGGTTGATTATTTCGCCCTTTCAGGGCTTTCTGCCCGGGGTTTCATTTTTATACCGTGGGTTCCGCTGCGCTTCG
>JAAXUD010000567.1 GCA_013336205.1 Lentimicrobium sp.
GCAATGTTTAAATCGTAACCCATCGCCAGCATGGCAAGGATAATAAGGCCAACCACTATCCGGTAATAACCGAATAATTTGAAACCATATTTCGTCAGGAATGTGATAAATGATTTGATGGCAATCATAGCGACAATAAAGGCTACAGCATTTCCAATCAGTAAAGTATCAATGTTATCGGGTGTTATCGTTTTGTAATTCTGCAACAGCTTATAACCCGAGGCTGCAAACATGGTTGGTACCGCGAGTAAGAACGAAAATTCGGCAGCGGTTTTACGATCCAGCCCCTGACTCATTCCACCAATAATGGTTGCTGCAGACCTGGAAACACCCGGAATCATGGCTATGCACTGATAAAGCCCGATTTTAAAAGCGGTTGGATAGGCAATCGTCTGGTCTTTGGCAGGATTTTTAAACCATTTGTCAACAAATATCAACACCACGCCCCCCAGCACCAGCATTATCGCAACTATGGTAACACTTTCGAGCATGCTGTCGATAAAATCGCTTAGCAGGAATCCGATTATCGCGGCCGGGATAAAGGCTACAAAGAGTTTGAAGTAAAAATCAAGTGTTTGAAAAAAACGCTTCCAGTAAAGTACAATCACCGAAAGAATAGCCCCAAACTGAATATTAACGGTAAATGCTTTTACAAAATCATTGATTTCCATACCCAAAAGTTCCTGGGTAATGATCATATGACCAGTGGAAGAAACCGGAAGAAACTCTGTAATTCCTTCAACAATAGCGATAATGACAGCTTCTAAAGTACTCATACTTTAGTCGCGGGGCTTTTTCATGATCGCAAATATTTCGATCACATAACCTGCCAGAATAAGCAATGGTGCGAGGGTCAACCGACGAAAATTGAATATTTCCTCATTAAAA
Organism: Lentimicrobium sp.; assembly: GCA_013336205.1. Taxonomy (GTDB): domain Bacteria; phylum Bacteroidota; class Bacteroidia; order Bacteroidales; family Lentimicrobiaceae; genus Lentimicrobium. The sequence goes on from JAAXUD010000567.1 coordinate 889, forward strand.
ACCGACGGATCGTCGGATCCACCGCCAACCATCAGTATAAAACCCAGGGCAATTACACCAAGTCCAATCAGCATCAAACGGTAGTTTTCCTTGCCAAATGCAAATTGCAATTCTTTATCAGGCACCGTTGAGGCCTTCTTCTCAGCACTGACCTTAACTGTTTTCTTTAAATCCATGATGATATATTATTGATTTTAATTTTTACAAAGCGACCAAATCATTCTACTTCCCAATTCTTACTTCCTACTTCTTACTTCCTACTTCCCTTTTTGCTTTAGACTTTTTACTTTAGACTTTTAACTTTAGACTTTTTACTTCTAATAAAGCTTGTCATTGCTAATCCTCAAAAACTTACTAACAGCGAAAAGCGTAGAAATCCCTGTGATAAATAACCCTAGGGCAGTAACGATACCAAACAATGCCAGAAACATATCAATATCCTGTAAATCGACCAGCTCAGGCAATGCCTGGCGGCTGAAATAAAGCACCAGTGCGAGCAATATAATGGCAATGACTGCACTTAAAAAACCATGCAACAGGCTTTTTAACACAAATGGCTTTCTTACAAACCGCTGGGTAGCCCCCACCAGTAACATACTCTTAATAATAAAACGCTTGCTGTAAACGCTGAGGCGTATGGTATTGTTGATCAGCGCGACAGAAATCAGCAACAGCACCAGGGTAAAGGCTAGTATAACGATGCTGATTCTCCTGATATTCTGATTTACCAGGTCAACCAGCGATTTATGATAAAAAACCTCTTTTACCAAAGGACTGGTTATCAACCTTTTCTCCAGCACTTTCAGGCTATCGTTGTTGGCATAGGCTGCATTTAACCTGATATCAATGGAAGCCAACAGGGGATTGTATCCTAGAAAACCGATAAAATCTTCACCCAGGTCTTTGGTCAGTTCCTCTGCTGCCCTTTCTCGGGTGATATATTCTGTTGACTTCACAAAGGGTTCCAGGTCAAGTTTCTTTTGAAACTCAATGATGCCGGTTTCCTTTATTTCCTCTTTGATGATGACCGAGAAGCCAATATTCTCCTTTACATAATCGGATAATTTCTGCGCATGCAGCACAATAAGCCCAAGCAAGCCAAGCATAAACAAAACCAGCGAAATACTGATAATGGTGGTGGCTGTTGAAGTCTGTAACCGCCTGCGACTGAGTCTTTCTTCGGGACGCGACATAAATGAGATTGTGAGTGCGAAATTAAGAAAAAAATCGAAGCAGAAACCGGCAGCAAAATTGGCGCAAGGCCCTGAAATCTATCAAATTTTCAAAGTCTGACAAATAAACCCTGCAGAAGACTTATTGTAATTCATCAGATTGGCAGGATGAACACGTATCGCAGTGAACTATACCCTATGCTGAATGCCAGGTATTAATATCCAAATGAATAAACAATCACCCCTTTTGCCTTTAATTCCGTAACCTTTCGGGAATAATTCTCTTCATTGATTTCATTTAATACCTTAAAAGTGATGGCAGGATTATAACTGATAAAATAAGTTCCGAAGACCGATGAATCGTAGTAGAATACCGCTACCGGGTTGGTTTTCAGCTTATCGATTTCATTTTGTGTAAGGAGCTGAATTTCATCGATACCGTGGTATTTTTTAGCAGTGGGGTCGAGTTCGCGCACAGATTTAATTTTTGTATAATCCAGGTTGCCAACACAGGCCGCTTTTGTTGCAATAAACTCGCTTATAGAGTCATTTTTTATAATGAAAACTTCCGTGATCAGTTCCAGGTCCCATTTATAGCTAAGGTTCTGGTAATAGGGCAGCAGGCTTTCGGGAAATCTGTTTTTCCACACGGCGGTATCCAGCACATCGTTCAACCAGATCTCGTTCCATTTCAGATAACCGGTAACAACTTCTCCGCTGTTCATGGTAATTTCTACTTTTCTGAGTTCCCAGCAGTTTAAACAATCAGCCTGGGTAGTATTAAAACCAAATACTAAGATAAAGAGCACAAGAATACGTTTCATAACAATAAGATTTGCG
>JAAXUD010000568.1 GCA_013336205.1 Lentimicrobium sp.
GTCGCTGCTCGCCACGGTGCTGGCGATGCGTCTTGCCGGCGCCACGATCAACACCATGACCCTGGGCGGCATGGCGATCGCGCTGGGCGCGCTGGTCGACGACGCGATCATCGCTCTGATTCCGGAGCAGCCTCTTTATTTTTCGGGCAGTACTGCACAGGACTAATCCGGCTATCCAGATTATTATGCGGGAATTTTGAAACCTGCTTTAATTATGAATGGTTTTTCTGATTTAAAAATATGTGAAATGTGTAAGATATTTGGTGAATTATGTAACACCGGTTGACCTGAAACATGCCAATTTTGCATACCGATGATTTAGCCACAATCTAACAAAAAGAAGATGAATACCACAATCGTAAAGGAAAAGATAAATGAAATGCTGGATAGTTTCACTCAAAAATCCAGCGCCCCGGTAAACAATGAACTTATTTATGCGGAAGGAAAAAATAAGGAGGGATTTGAAAAACTCATGATCCGGATGGGAAAAAGTGAAGAAGAATTGCACAGGATTATTGCTGCATTAAATACATCTCTTTAAGCAATATTAGCAAATGAGAAAATTAGTTAAGAATGATGCCAGGATGGTTGGAACGATCCTGGGCATAAACTGGGAAGAGGTAAGTCCAGATGAATTTACCATGGGAATTAATGTTGAATTTGAACATGGAACAAAGTTTCCGGAAACAAATATTACAGATGATGATAAAATGCTGACCGGGAAAATAGCCTGGGCTCATTTAAAGGAATTCCCTGATTATTACACAAGGCTTGAAAAAATGGAGAAGGAAGCTGCTGAATACTGGAGAAAAAATCAGCGGAGTCAATAATAGACTGGATAAAGTTCTGAGGATAATGCAGCTTATTATTTAGCTCTTGATCCTTTTCGATCAGTTTAAAATAGTAAAGTGGCTGAGCAGAAAAACTAAAAAAATTGTCACACAAAACAAAAACCATGACAACCGATAAACCAAACAAGGAACTGCACAGCGCTATCTCCGGCAAGCAAAGCATTGACCCACATACTTCAGATGCAGGACTTAACAACCAGAAAGGCGGTGACCCTTACGGCAGCATTTATCAATGTCAGGTTAAATGCGAAGGAAGCAAAACTTATGAGCAACCCCTGAATTGCCCTGTTTGCAATGAAAAAATGATTTTGATTGTTTCTTAAAAAAAGAAAGGAAAAAAATGATGAATTTACTTGAAATGCAGGGATGGGGAATAGGAATGGGTTGGGGTATAGCCCTTTTCCTGGCAGTGATGGTTATTATTGTTGGGATTTACTATAAAGTCAAAAAGAAATAATCCCTGAATTATACTAATGATTTATACCTGCTTTTATTTCGGTGAATAAAAAAACCAGTCAGTCGTTTACTAAAACCATTGTAAAACCGGCAATCCGTCACCACCCCTTCCAGGAAGAAAAGCTGCGTGTTAGAACTGATTTCTATAGTAAAATGCTGAACGAATACTTCAAAACATTGAATCCATGAATAAATTCATTATGGGTATCCCGAAATACAGCATTACCAACCAATAGCGATAGCGGAAATTCAAAAGTACTTACGTTTGAAGTAAAACGCCACACTCACCAGACCGATCATCACGGGTACCTCAACCAATGGCCCGATCACTGCAGCAAAGGCTTCGCCGGAATTTATACCGAACACCGCAATGGCCACTGCAATGGCCAGCTCAAAGTTATTGCTGGCAGCAGTAAACGACAAAGTGGTTGATTGTTCATAGGTTGCTCCTACCCTCTTACTCATGAAGAATGAAAGAACAAACATCACTACAAAATAGATCAGCAGTGGCACTGCGATCAATACGACATCAAGCGGAATTTTAACTATGTATTCACCTTTGAGTGAGAACATTACGATTATAGTAAACAAAAGTGCAATTAAAGTAACAGGGCTGATTTTCGGGATAAATTTAGTGTGGTACCAAACCTTGCTTTTTACCCTGATCAGTATATATCTTGTCAGAAATCCGGCAATAAAAGGGATCCCCAGGTAAATAAAAACACTTTCGGCTATCTGGGCAATGGTAATTTGTGATACTGCATCACTGGTTGGAATTCCAAAATATCCGGGTAAAATGGCAATAAAAAACCAGGCATACACCGAAAAAAACAGCACCTGGAAAATGGAGTTGAAAGCCACCAATCCGGCGGCGTATTGAGTATCGCCTTTCGCAAGATCGTTCCAGACTATTACCATGGCAATACACCTTGCCAAACCAATCATGATAATTCCATACACATAGGGCAGGTTGGCATTGTTCTCCCCGGGAAAAAGCTTAAAGAGTATCACCGCCAGCGCAAACATCAAGACCGGACCAATAATCCAGTTCTGAATGAGGGAAAGTGTCAGCACTTTTACATTGCGGAAAACATCCCCCAACTCTTCGTATTTAACTTTAGCCAGAGGCGGGTACATCATCAGAATCAGACCGATGGCAATGGGAATGTTGGTGGTACTTTCGGGCGATGCTTTCATCGAATCCCAGAATTGTGCTATGGCCGGAAAGAAATATCCTGAAAAGACACCGATAAACATGGCAAGAAAGATCCAAAGGGTCAGGTACCTGTCTAAGAATTTAAGTCTTGGTTTTGAAGGCATTTCGATTGGGGATTTGGGATTTCGGATTTTTGATTTCGGATTGGTATTTAATAAATTAGCTGATTAGCAAATTTGCTAATTAGCAGATGATTTGTTTGGGTTTTCTGTTTCAGGATTCCATTTTTTTTCAACTTTGAAAACTGATAGATTAGCGAATTAGCAAATTAGCTAATTAGCTAATTATTAGTCTGGGTATTCCGGTTTAGGATGCCATTAGCTGATTAGCCGATTAGCAAATTAAATGATGATTAGTTTGGGTATTCTGTTTCAGGA
>JAAXUD010000105.1 GCA_013336205.1 Lentimicrobium sp.
TGCCAGTGACCTATACTGTATGGCACTTGCAGGGATGCCATATATGGGCGTTGGAAGAAACCTGGCCTACCGTAAATCGCTGTTTTTCGATGTAGGAGGTTTTGTTAAGCACTATAAAATCACATCAGGCGACGACGATCTTTTTATAAACCAGGTGGCCCATGGCAGCAATACCCGCATACAGCCCCTTGTTGAATCACATACTTATTCCAGATCAAAACAAACCTTTGCTTCCTGGCTAAGGCAGAAAAAGCGTCATTTGACTACTGGTCGGTTTTATAAGGCAAGTCATAAACTGGTGTTGGGCTTGTTCTCATTCAGCCAGATTCTGTTTATTGGTTTACTTATTGCGTTGGCAATTCTTAAGGTAGACTGGATGTTACTTTCAGGTATTTTTGCTTTAAGGCTGATCAGTCAGATGATAATTATAAAAAAAAGCATGATCAGGCTGAACGAAAAGCAATTTTTATTACTTTCACCATTGTTTGAAATTGGTCTTATGCTGATTAATCTTTTACTCGGCTTTTCGGGACTGTTTTCGAAGAAGACACAATGGTAAACGAAAGCCCTTCCAAAGATTCCGTTTTACGCGACCTGATGCTTGTTGAGAAAGCAAAAATGGGCGATCAGAAGGCCTTCGCCGGTCTGATGGCATTGTATGAGGATTCGCTTTATCACCTGATGCTGAAAAAAGTCGGCGAACCCGTAATCGCGGAAGATCTTACCATTGAAGCTTTCAGTAAAGCATTTCAGAACCTTTCACGTTTTTCTCCTGATTATGCCTTCAGCACCTGGTTGTTTAAAATTGCTACCAATAATTGTATCGATTATCTCAGAAAACAAAAGAACAACCCCTGTACAAGAGATAAAACAACCATTGCCGGACAACAGCCTGAAATAATAGACCATGCTTTCGGGCCCGAAGAAAATTTTATCAGGGAGCAACGCCAGCGCTTGTTGCGCGAAATAGTTGAAAAACTTAATCCCCGTTACCGGCAACTTATTATGATGCGGTATTTCGATGAATTGTCATACGAAGAAATCGCCAATGAACTTAAACTGCCGCTAGGCACTGTTAAAGCCGGCATTTTCAGGGCGAAAGACCTGCTCTATAATATCCTCAGGAACTCCTGGGATATTTAATTCCTTGCTGTTCAGATTTCTCATATGTTTTTGGTTGAAAATAGTTACTTTCAGCAACATTTTGAATTAAAGTCTATGGATCAGGCTTGAAAAAAGCCATAATAATAAGAGGATCTGAGAATCTGAGATATGCATTTGACAACTTTACTGTTGCAATATTAATGGTTTGTTGGAGTGCTTTCTGTGAGGTAGTTGTAAATCAATAATTTACGAATCCGGATATTATGAAAACAGAGCAACTTTTGTTTACCGAAAGGGATAAGTGGCAGATTATTCATTCTCAGAATGACTGTTCAGGTGCAAATCTTGTGCTTTTATTTGGCAGCAGACAACTTCTTAAACAGAAAGAACACATTGATTACATAAAAAGCCTTTATCCTCAGGCGGAATTAATCGGGGCTTCAACTTCAGGAGAAATTTGTTGTAATGAGGTACATGAATCCAGCATTGTTTCTACTGCTATATTATTTGATAAAACAAGGATCAAAGTTGTAAAAGCAGAAATAAAGAATTCGGAAGACAGCTTTAATATCGGCCATAAACTGGCTGAAGAACTCAAGCAAGACGGTCTTGTTCATGTAATGGTTTTTAGTGAAGGCCTGAATATTAACGGGAGTGAATTGACCAAGGGACTCAATAAAGGACTTGGGAACCTTATTCCGGTTACAGGTGGGCTTGCAGGCGATCAGGCCGATTTTATAGAAACTGTTTTGGTGCACAATGAACCCGGCCAGAAAAACCTGATTGTGGCCATTGGATTCTATGGGGAGAATATCAGGATCGGTTACGGGTCAGAAGGTGGATGGGATTCATTTGGGGTCGATAGACTGGTGACCCGGTCAAAGGCAAATATTTTATATGAACTTGATGGACAGCCAGCCCTGGAGCTTTATAAAAAATATCTGGGCGATCATGCCAGGGCATTACCGGCTTCAGCGCTGTTATTCCCTTTAAGTCTTCGTTTCAGAGATTCAGAAACTTCTGTTGTAAGAACTGTTTTATCAGTAAATGAGCATGATGGAAGCATGGTCTTTGCAGGCGATATTCCTGAAGGCGAGTATGTGAGACTGATGAAAGTTAGTTTTGATAAATTAATTGGAGGAGCAGTTAGTGCTGCCGAAATGACCGCAATCAACATGGGCGTATCTAACCCTGCTCTGGCAGTGCTGATTAGTTGCGTTGGCAGGAAACTTGTATTAAAACAACGTGTTGAAGAAGAAATTGAGGCAGTGAGGGACGTTTTAGGTGCTGAAGCTACCATTACTGGTTTTTATTCTTACGGAGAAATTTCACCGGCAGGACCTTTTGAGCATCGTTGTGAACTTCACAACCAGACCATGACTATAACTGTATTTAAAGAAGTATAATCCGGTATCCAATGGAAAATGGACTCAATAAACTTTTACAGCGTCAACTGAAACGACATTTCGGTTCAGGTGATAATCTGCCTGAAGAATTGTCGGGATTTGTTAAAGCAATTAGTGAAACTTATGATAGCCTTGAAGATGACGCCAGACTTTATCAGCATTCACTGGAATTGAGTTCACAGGAATTACGTGATGCATATCTGATGAAAAAATCAGATGCAGAAGCAAAACAGGAAACCCTGAACAAAATTAAAGAAGCTATTGCCGCGCTGAATCCCCGGGATAATGATACAATAAACGGACAAAACAATAATGACAGCAGTTTGCTGATTGATTCATTAATCTGCCTGATAGAGGAGCACAAACGAATGGCTGCTTCCTTGAAAGAGAGTGAATTCTATTTGCGCGAAATTCTTGATTCACAGGAGGTAGGCGTTACTATCATCGATTCTGAAACTCATGAGATTTCCTTTATCAATAAAAAGGGCGCAAGCCTTTATGGTGCTGATAAAGATACTATAATCGGGAATATTTGTCATGGATTTATTTGCCCGACACCTTGTAATAAATGTAGATTACACGATCACGATACAGGATTGGTTTCAGTTGAAAGGACACTGCTCAACTTTGAAGGCAAGGAAATTCCGATTTTGAAATCAGTGGTTCATTCATCCTTTAACAACCGGAAGTGCCTGGTAGAGTCATTTGTTGACATCACTGCCCTTAAACAGGCTGAAATGGATTTGATTAAAGCCAAAGAAGACGCAGAAGCAGCTAATCTTGCTAAATCTGAATTTCTGGCGAATATGAGCCATGAAATCAGAACCCCGCTAAACGGGGTGATAGGCTTCGCTGATTTACTCATGAAAACGCAACTGAGTGATAACCAATTGCATTATATGCAAACGGTTTATTATTCGGCAAATTCATTGCTTGATTTGTTAAATGATATCCTGGATTTCTCAAAAATTGAAGCCGGGAAATTTGAACTGAATCATGAAAAAACTGATTTAATTGAATTATCTGAGCAAATTATTGACATTCTGAAATATAAGGTTCATGAGAAGGGGATTGAACTGCTGTTTAATCTTGATCCTGACCTGCCACGTTATATTAATACAGATCCTGTAAGATTGCGGCAGGTGCTCGTAAACCTCCTGGGTAATTCCCTTAAATTTACAGATAGTGGTGAAGTTGAATTGAAAATTCAAAAATTGTCATTTAATGAAACCAATGGCATTGCTCAACTCAGATTTTCGGTAAGGGATACAGGTATTGGAATAAGCCCCGATAAGCAAAAAAGGATTTTTGAGTCATTTGCTCAGGCCGACTCAACAACCACCCGGCAATACGGAGGTACTGGCCTGGGACTGACTATTTCAGCAAGAATTGTTGAAATGATGGGTGCTGAACTAAAATTGGAGAGCCAGCCAGGTGTAGGCAGTACTTTTTATTTTTCAATAGAAACTGAAGCTGAGAAAGACGAATCAACTATTGGTTCCGGGCTGAAAGAAATAAACAGGGTGCTGGTAGTTGATGACAACAAACTAAACCTGGAAATTATGCGGCATATGCTCGAGAGCCAGGCTATTGACGTTGATATAGCTTTGGGCGGTGACACAGCCATTGCATTAATGGGCTCAGGCCGGGTTTATGACCTTGTAATAATGGATTACAATATGCCAGGAATGAATGGACTTGATGTTATCAGGGTTATTCGTGACAGATTCAAAAAAAGATTGACTGAGCAACCGGTTATCTTTTTGTTCAGTTCATCGGATAATGAAAAAATTCTGCAGGAAAGCAAAAGGCTTGGCGTAAAAGTGGCAATGGTAAAGCCGGTGAAATTTTCACAGCTAATGGATGCTCTTTCAAAAGTATTCGGTAACCAAAGCAACGAAAACCTTAAATTAAATCCGGAAAATCTTAAAGAAAAAACGGAGAAATTATCGGGTAATTATAAAATTATGGTTGCCGAAGATAACAAAACAAACATGATTCTGGCGAAAGCTATTTTAACAAGGATACTGCCCGAATCCGAAATAATAATGGCAACCAATGGCCGTGAAGCTGTAGATCTTTATAAAGAGACTTTTCCGGATATGATTTTCATGGATATTCAAATGCCGGAGCTAAACGGATACCATGCCACAAGGGAGATCAGGCTTCTTGAGAATGGAACAGGAAAGCGTGTTCCCATTATAGCATTGACAGCCGGTACTGTTAAAGGAGAGGAAATACGATGCATTGATGCCGGAATGAATGATTATACCAGCAAGCCTGTTATCGAGGAAACCATCAGGCGGATATTGCATACCTGGTTATTGAAAAATACAGTAAACGAACTGGATGATCTGATGATTCAGGAGAATCTGAAACTTTACCATTTTAACAGGGCCGAATTACTCAACAGGCTTAATGGGGATGATTTTCTGCTGAATGAATTATTGCGCACAGCAGGTGAGACATACGAAGATCTGATCAGAAAAATCAATGATGCGTTTTCCGCTGGAGAATGTGTTGAGGCAAAGCTGATCGCACATTCGGTTAAAGGCTCAGCAATGAGCATTTGTTGTAATAAGCTCGCTGATATTGCAGGACGTCTTGAACTACTTCCGGAAACAGAAAAAGCAAAAGGTGCGGGTTTGATTAAGGAATTGAATGACGAATATGAGTTGTTAAAAAATGAATTTGCCGTTTTATAACCTCAACCTTAGCCTCAACCTTAACAAGAGCTACCTGATCGTTAAATGTGCCACACTTCTGCCATGTTTGGAACTGTTTCAATATGTTCCTTGCGATTCTTAAGTTGATTATCCATTAAATCATAACCCAGCTGTATAAGCTCAACCGCTCTGTAAAACTCAAACATATCAGCCGAGTTAACCGGAATATTTACCAATATATCGGGTTGCTGAATGCTTAGTGCATTTTCGGTCAGCCGCTGTTGCATCATCTGAAGTGAATTACTCAGAATATCGAAAAAACCTGTTTTAACAGTTCGCTTCGATTTCTCTGCGATCAGATTATTCCATTTGTTATTTACCAGGTTGAGTAGTTTGTCGTAGGTTGTTTTTTCAGTCGATTTACCATTAAGTAAATCGGTGCTTTTAGGCGCGTTTAAATTAACAGCAACCAATAAATTTTCAGGCATTACAATTATTCTGTTCATCGGTAAGGGATTTACCACCCCACCATCTACCAGCAAGGATTGTTCGTGCATGTGCGGGGATAATACGGTTGGAACTGCGGCTGATGCTCTTATGGCATCCATTAGGTTCCCATGTCTGAAAATTACCTCTCGATGGTTGGTAAGGTCTGTCGCAATAGCAGTAAAAGGGATAGGTAATTCTTCGATATTTACGTCAGCAACAAAGCGTTTCATTTCTTTAAAAACACGTTCTCCCTTGATAATTCCCTGTTTGCTCAACGCCAGATCCATCAGCCTGATTACATCCATTTTCCCCAGGTTTGTAAAAAATTCCTTCAAAGCAGGCAGGTTACCGCTGGCATAAACACCGCCAACCAAAGCGCCCATTGAAGTTCCGGCTATCGCGGTAATAACATATCCATTGTCGAGTAATGCTTCAATGGCACCTATGTGGGCAAGGCCCCTGGCTCCGCCACTTGATAATACCAATGCAACGCTTTTCTGAATCATATTCATCCTATTTAAGATTACAGGCAAATACCTGTTATTCTGTTAATTCGTGGGCTTTAAGAATCTTTACTTTATCGGAGAACAAATCCAATGCAGCGCATGCAGCCAGTTTGTAACCTTCACACAACTCAAATGTTTTAAGGTAATATCCCTCAGCTTCCGGATCCTGGGTGAGCCTGAACTGCTGAAGCCCTGTATTAACTACAGTAAAAGAATTCAAACTCTTCGTAAGCCCTTTTCCTATGGCCTTCAGAAAGCTTTCCTTAAGCGTCCACAAGGTAAAGAAAATTTCCGCTTTTTCTGCCTCATTAACAGCATTTTGTATCATTATATTTTCAGCATCAGAAAAGAACCGGTGGGCAACTCCGTCGGGAACCTTTCGCATTTTCTCGACATCTACGCCTACGCTGATCGGCGAGAGAGCAACGACCACCCATTTGCCTGAGTGGGAAATATTAAAATGAATTCCTTTATACCCTTCAGGACCTGGCTTTCCTTTTTCTCCGGTGGTGAAAGGATACGCCGGCAATACAGCCCCGCTTGCTCTGGTCAACAGGTGCCTGGCCAGCACCTCTCCAAGAAGGCTGCGCTGGGCATCATTATTTCGGGCAAATGATGCTATTTTTAACCGGGTGGCTTCGGGAACCAGCTTGAGAAATGCTGGTTTAAGTTCTTCAAACGTACTTTCTTCCAATAGAGAAACCGCAAAAACTTCTGTCATTTTATTTTTTTTCAAAACAATACGTTTTCTATGAGCTTTTGTTTCCGGAATTTTTCCGGGCATAGTTCTCTACATTCTTCATTACCCGAAGCAGATTTTTACCCCAGATTTTTTCAATCTGCCCTTTTTTATAACCACGCCTTACCAATTCAAGTGTTATGTTCCCCATCTCTGACACATCTTCGCAACCCTGAACAGCGCCTCCTCCATCAAAATCGGTTCCAATTCCCACATGATTGATTCCGGCTACCTTCACAATATGGTCGATGTGGTCAACTACATCTTCAACGCTTGCCAATACCTGTGGATATTTTTCATCCGTCTCATACCATTCTTTGCGGGCAATGGTCATAAGTGAATCGGATAAATTATTGAAACCATTATATTTTATGCGCAGTGCTGCCTGAGCCGAATCTCGCTTTGGATTTGGAAGCGGTGTTTTTACGTAACTACTCAGAATACACATTTGTATTACACCTCCGTTTTCAGCCAATGCTGCAAGTAAATCATCGTTAAGGTTTCTTGGATTGTCGCACAAAGCCCTGGCGCAGGAATGTGAGGCAATTACCGGTGTTTTGCTTATTTGAATTACATCGCTGAATGATTTGTCAGAAATATGCGATACATCTATCATCATTCCCAGGCGATTCATTTCTGTAATAAGCTGTTTGCCAAATGCTGAAACACCGTTGTGTTCGGTAGAATCGGTTGATGAATCACAGATATCGTTGTTTTTGGTGTGGCATAGCGTGATATACCTGGCTCCTAGCTTATAGAACAGCGCTACATTATTCAGGTCATTCCCGATCGGATAACCATTTTCAAGACCAATATAAACAGCCCTTTTTCCTTGCTTTTCAATAATGCCGGCATCTGCAGCCGAAAATGCAAGGTCAGCTTTACTGCTGTTTTGCTTTACTGTGTTATGAATGGCTTCAAAG
>JAAXUD010000569.1 GCA_013336205.1 Lentimicrobium sp.
CAGCAGCGGGTCGGTAGTATTGTAAGGCCGGCCCAGCATAACGAGTGCTTTCTTGTCTTTGGGAAGGTTGGCCATTACTTCACGGCCCCGTTTCTTCACGGATTCTTCAAAATCAACCTGAAGGGCATCGGCAACCTCTATTGCCTTTCGTGTTTTCGAAACCGGTATCCCGAATTTCTCCTTCATAAACTGCGTAAGTTCCTTTTTAAGGGCGCGTTCAAAGTAGCGGAAATGAAGCGTGGGTGTCAGAAACCTGTCGCGGATGGATTTATCGGCAAAGGCACTGCGGACCATGAAAGGATATGACTGTATCCATGGACAATTGCAGTTGTTGGTCGGATTGTCTTTGGCGCCCTTCGCATTCACAATAAAGGGCTGAAACACGAAATCGACCTCTTTATCGAGCAGGTTCTGCACATGGCCATGCATCAGTTCAACAGGCAGGCAGGTTTCAGAAACCATGAGTTCGATGGAGCGGGTAACCGTTTGCTGATCCGACGGATCGGAAAGCACCACCCGGAAGCCGAGTTGTTCAAAAAAAGAGCGCCAGAAAGGAAACTGCTGATAAAAAACCATGAGGGCACGGGGAATCCCGATGCTGGTCTTCCCGTTTGCGGGCGTTTCCTTGAAATCACCCATCAGCATGTTCAGCCGTTCCACAAAAAGGTTAGGAATGTCTTTACCCTTGCCTTTGCGCTCATCGAGTTCATACTTTTCGCACCTACCGCCATAGAACAGCATTTTTTCTTCGCCTTCAATCTTCACCCGCTGAATCTCGCAATGGTTGGTACAGGCGTTGCAGGTAAAGCCGGAAACAGAAAAAGGAATGTTGCTGATGTGGAATCCCTTGAAGCGGGTTTTCTGTCCTTCAGCCATTGATTTCCGGGCCAGGATGGCAGCGCCGATGGCGCCGGTTACATCGAAGTGTGGAGGAATCGTAATGGTTTTGCCCGTCACCTTTTCAAAAGCTGCAACGACGGCTTTATTATTGGTGACACCTCCCTGGAAGAAAATTTTATCACCAACAGGTTTATCACCCACCACCTTGTGCAGGTAATTCTGAACGATGGAATAGGCCAATCCGCCAACGAGGTCGGAAATTGCGGCTCCCTTCTGCTGGTGTGAATTGAGATCAGATTCCATAAAAACGGTACAGCGGTCACCCATACTTACGGGTTTTTCCGACTTCAACGCCAGGTCTGCGAACTGATTGTAGATGCTGATGTCCAGTTTTTCGGCCTGTTCTTCTAAAAATGAACCGGTTCCGGCAGCGCAGACTTTATTCATTTCAAAGTCGACCACTACCCCATGCTCAATGCTGATGTACTTCGAATCCTGGCCTCCAATCTCGAAAATGGTATCCACTTCCGGATCGTAGGCAATGGCCGCAGTCGCCTGGGCGGTAATCTCATTGCGGATGGTGTCGGCACCGATAAAATCGCCGGTAAGGTAACGACCTGAACCGGTGGTTCCGACTGCCTTTACTTCAACTCTATCACCCACCTCCTCAAAAATCTCTTTCATGCCGCGTTGTATGGCATTCAATGGTTTGGATGCCGTTGGGAGGTACCTGCGGGCAATTACCCGGTTCAACTCATCAATCAGCACCACATTTGTGCTGAGGGAGCCAACATCAATGCCAAGATAAACGGCGGTTTTTTCCCCTTCAGGAAGTATTTGGCGCACCTCTTTGTCGTAGATGGCATCGGATAGCTTCAGCTGACTCAGGCGGGCGGTGTTGCTGCGGTCGCTCGACAGGTAGTCTGCGATTCCGGCTGTTCCCGTAAAGGTTGTTGCCTCACCGTTGAGATGACTCAGGGTATGAAAAATAGCACCCAGTGCACCCATAGAAGCATGATATTCAGGGATAAGCAGTTCACCAGCTTCGAGTTCAAACACCTCGGTAAAGGCTCTGACCATACCGGCATTGGCGGCAACGCCCCCCTGAAATATAAAGGGTTTTTCAAATTTCTTGCCCCTGCCGAGGGTACTTTTAAAGTTACGGGCAACGGCGAAGCACAATCCGGCCACAATATCGTGCAGCGGAGTGGCAACCTGCTGCAGGTGAATCATATCGCTTTTCGCGAAAACGCTGCAGCGACCGGCAATCCGGGGAGGATTCACCGACTGAAGCGCCAGTTTACCGAACTCATTTTCGATGGGTACCTGAATCCTTTTGGCTTGTTGGTCGAGAAAAGAACCGGTACCGGCAGCGCAGAGGCTGTTCATCGAGAAATCGGAAAGTCTTGAAAACGAGGTTGTAGTGCCATTTTCCATGAAAATAAGCTTGGAGTCCTCGCCGCCCATCTCGATGATGGTTCTTATTTTCGGATAGAGTCGTGAAACAGCGGTGGACTGCGCGATAATCTCATTCACAAAAACGCCGCCTGCCAGCTGTGCGGCCTGTTTTCCACCGGAACCGGTACAAGCCACACTGCCAATAGAGTCGAAGCCATAAATCCGGATAATATCATCCAATACACGCACAAGGACGTCGAAGGGCTTGCCGTAGCAGTAATCGTATCTGTTTTCCAACACATTGCCATCGGTATCAATCACCACAGCATTCACAGAAATTGAGCCGATATCCAGTCCGAGATGGTATTTATTTTTCTCCGTTTTACTTGTATGATCTGATAATAAATTCATAGTCAGTCAGATTAGCTAATTTTACGTATTTGAAAAAGGGAGTAAGAGAACAAGAGTGCAGGTAGCCGATGATAGTGGCTGTAAAGATATAAATAATGGGTTTTGGTTGCAAGGCTGTATGACCGGGTATTTCAATTTTACTTATAAATAGGTACAGGTATAGATATATTTATATGTATATGTGAATAGTTTATTTTTCCATGACAGATTTTTGCTATTACTTTTTTCCGGTGTCCGGGAACT
>JAAXUD010000106.1 GCA_013336205.1 Lentimicrobium sp.
GCCAATGAAAGATTTTCTCATTTATACTGTGCTCGGAGCAGGAATCTGGAATACAATACTGGCCGCCCTTGGCTATTTCCTTTATTCCCAGCAGGAGTTACTTACCCTTTATTACCATGAACTCTCCTATGCGATGCTCGGGCTGGGAGTTATTTTTATTATTTACCTGGTTTACAGTGGATTAAAAAAGAAAAAATAATTTTTTTAATACGACTAAACAACAAGGACACATCAAGCTGTGTCCTTGTTGTTTAATATATACCGATATAATCATAAACAAAGTCTGAAATTCTGTGTTTAGCATTCTCAATCCGTGATAAAAATACACAGCCCGATAATTCGTTTTAACGATGTTTGATTTTCAGCGTCTGTAATCTACGGATTTTCATTCCTCTTTGATAAACAATACAATTTTCATGAAACGTAAATTAAACTTAAATAAAGTTAAAGTAAGTCGTCAGGTTCAGATTGCACCGGGCGTTTTTGTTCTCTCATTCCCCCGTCCGTGGGATTTCACTGCCGGACAGGTTCTTGGAATCGGATCCCACGCAACCGATGAAGCCAGGCTTTACAGCATTGCCAGTGGCGAACTGGACGAAGAAGTAGATGTTCTTTTCAATATAAATCCGGACGGAAAACTAACCCCGTGGCTGGCAAAAATCGTTACAGGCGACAATATTTGGGTGAGTGAACCTTTTGGTTCGTTTACCGGCACTGCCGAACCGGCCTGGTGGATTGCCTCAGGCACCGGAATTGCACCTTTCAGCGCTATGCTGCGCACAGGCCTTATTGCAGGCAAAAAACTTATTCATGGCGGCCGCAGCCTTGATTCATTTTACTTCCACGAAAAGTTTAAACCTTTGCTTGGCGACAACTATGTGCGCTGCTGTTCGCGCGACAGCGCAGAAGGCATTTATGACGGAAGGATTACCAAATACCTGTCAGAAATGGAACAACTTCCGGCCAACGAAAAGTATTACCTTTGCGGCAGCGCAGAAATGGTCGTCGAAGTACGCGATATCCTGATTGAAAAAGGTATTCCGTTCGACAACATTATCTCGGAAATCTATTTTTAACGCATGCCCGATAACAAAGAATTCCTTTTTGGCAAAACACTTGCTGAACTTACAGAGATAGCCGTCAACCTTGGCCTGCCGAAATTTACCGGTGGGCAGTTGGCGTATTGGCTTTACAAAACAGACGTCGATTCCTTCGGGGGCATGACCAACGTTTCGAAAAAGACCCAAAGCCTGCTGGCTGAGCAATATGAATTAGGGGTTCAGCCACCGGTTAATGTCAAAGAATCGACCGATGGGACTAAAAAATACCTTTTCAGATCCGGCAATGGCAAGTTTATAGAAGCCGCCTATATTCCCGATGGGAAAAGACACACGCTTTGTGTTTCCTCACAGGTTGGCTGTAAAATGGGCTGCCTGTTCTGCATGACAGGAAAACAGGGATTTCAGGGTCATTTATCGGCCGGAGAAATTCTGAACCAACTCCGCAGCATTCCCGAACGAAAAATAATGACCAACATTGTATACATGGGCATGGGCGAGCCTTTCGATAACCTCGATCCGGTAATGAAAAGCCTTGATATACTTACCGCAGAATATGGCTTTGCCATCAGCGTAAAAAAGGTAACGGTATCAACCATCGGCATAGTGCCGGCCATGAGGGTTTTTCTGGAAAAGAGCAAATGCAATCTCGCCGTGAGCCTCCATACCCCATTCGACGAAGACCGGCGCAGGTTAATGCCCATACAGAATGTGTATCCGTTGAAAGATGTAATTGAAACCATCCAGGAATTCGATATTGGAAAATACCGCCGGGTTTCTTTTGAATATATTATGTTTAAAGGGGTGAACGACACCCGCCGTCATGTGAATGAGCTGGCCAGGATTCTGAACAAGGTAAAAAGCCGCATTAACCTGATCAGGTTTCACCCTATACCAGGCACACCGCTTGAAAGTTCTGACGAAGCTACCATCCTTGATTTCCAGCAGGCACTCAACGACAAGGGGATTGTTACCACACTCCGCGCTTCCCGGGGACAGGATATTGAAGCGGCCTGCGGTTTGTTATCAACAAAGGAACTGTTAAAGTCACAGGCTGAAGAATAAATCAGAATTGAAAAAAGGGCAGTTATAACTGACTTTTCCGAAGGCCGGTTTTCGTGTTATTTTAACCACAAATTACCCTAGCTGAGCATTTTATCATTACGCGCTGATCACTCAACGCAGGTTTTAAGTAAATCACTAATAAAACTGAATGCACGATCTCACCCTTGGCAAACCGGGAAAACTGATATTGCAATTTACTGCACCCATGCTGATTGGGAATGTATTTCAGCAATTGTACAATGTTACTGATAGCATTATCGTCGGAAAATTCCTGGGAAAAGAAGCCCTGGCTGCCGTGGGCGCCTCCTTCCCCCTGATTTTTATGCTGATTTCCTTTATCATCGGTATTGCCACTGGTTTTACCATTGTAATAGCCCAATACTTCGGCGCTAAAGACCTGGAGAAAATCCGCCGGTCAATCGACACCATGTATATCTTCCTGTTTTTTGCTTCCATTCTGATTATGGTATCGGGCATCGCCTTCAGTGGTGCCATCTTCAGGCTGATACGACTTCCGGAAGAAGTCATTCCACAAGCGACCCTGTACATGAATATTTACCTTACCGGTATGATCTTCTTCTTTGGATTCAACGGCACCAGCGCTGTTTTGCGGGGACTGGGTGATTCAAAAACACCACTTTATTTCCTGGTTATTTCCACAATCACCAATATAATTTTCGATCTTCTTTTTATCGTCGTCTTCAAATGGGGCATTGAAGGAGCGGCCTGGGCTACGGTGCTTTCGCAGGCCGGTGCTTTTATCACACTGATTCTCTACCTGAACCGGAAACATGAGATGGTAAAACTCACCTGGAGAAAAATGATCTGGGACAAAATAATTTTTCTTCAGAGCGTCCGTATCGGGGTGCCAACCGGATTCCAGCAAACATTTGTCTCCCTGGGAATGCTGGCCCTGCTCAGGATTGTAAACGATTATGGCACCATTGCGGTGGCAGCCTACAGCGTTGCCGGACGGATAGACGGACTTGCCGCTCTTCCTGCCATGAATTTCGGACAAGCCTTATCAACCTATACCGGCCAGAATATCGGCGCCAATAAAATCCCACGCGTTAAACTTGGACTTGTCGCCACCCTGAATATGTCAACCATTGTGGCAGTGCTCACTTCAATCCTGGTCATGCTTTTCAGAGAACCGCTGATGGCACTGTTTACCAACGACGCGGAGGTAATTGCCATTGGTGCCCGCTATTTGCTGATTGTAGGCGGATTTTATATTATGTTCTCCAGCATGTTTGTGATCGGTGGTGTAATGCGTGGCGCCGGCGATACCATAGTCCCCATGTTTATCACGCTGTTTTCGCTCTGGATAATCCGCATTCCCATTGCCTGGTTCTTATCGAAACGGATTGGAATTGACGGAATCTGGTGGGCAATACCTATCGCCTGGTTTTTCGGAATGGCTTTTTCCTATGTCTATTACAGGATGGGAAAATGGAAGAATAAGGCAGTGGTGAAACACAAGGTACCAACGATGTAACCGTTCCCTAACCTGAATGATTGACATCTTCACTATCCTGAAAGATAAAATTCGTATATACACCTGCTGTTTCACAGGTCCGAAACTTTATCCTGCAATCCTATTTTATCGTATAGATTGTGAATGGCCAGAATCACAACCCCAAATAATACTGCAAAAACAATCAGAATAACACTTAAAATGCCATCGATTCCAAACGAGAGTTTGATAAGAATTGTTGAAATAATAAACCCGGAGTTGCGAATCACCCTGCTGAATTTATCGGTATTCAAAAATGAAAACAGAAGTAATAAAACATCGGTAAGGATAAGTACAGTAAAAAAATCATCGAAGAAAATCATGTTGATATCTTTTGCCGAATAAATCATTTGACTGATAGAGAAGAAGCTGTTATAAACCCATTTTCCAAATCCCAAAAAAGCCAGGAAAATGAACACAGGAATCAGGAACATGGCAATTATCTTTTTCAATTTTATAAACCGCTGCATTTCTGAAGAAACCAACTTATTATTGTGCGGTTCAGCACATCGTTTTTCATTCAACCTGTAGAAAAGATAAATAAGGAAGAAAAGCAACAAAGTGGCAGCCAGGTCGTAAGAAAATTTAAGATCACCGACCACATTGAACCAATCCGTTGTAAATTCAAGTCCTGCAAGATCCTTAAATACATTCCTTATCAGAACAAGCGTGATAATCTCATATTGCTTGCCAATATAGAAGGTGGTTGATTGCGGCAAATAGTAAACCAGGAGGTAAACTTCGTAAATCAGGATAAAAGAAAAAGGCGTATAAACCGCGGCTATAGGGTTGCTGAAAAAGCTTGATTCGCTCCCAAAGTTTAACAATCCAAGATCATTCAAAGCGATCAACAGCAAATGGACTATAAAACCAATGATGGCTATAGCTATAATTACCACTTCTCCTTTAAGCCTGACTTTTTCGGAAAGCAATCTGGAATAGAAGAAGTTGAAAAAAATTTCATTTTTCATTAGCCCGTGAGTTTGGTCATATTATCCGGCACCTGATCAGACAATAAAAACTGAAATACGATAATCCGTAAGCCAGTGTTCCTCATCGCAGATCAGTCTGTCCAAACAAATATAGGAATTTTTCAGCTTATCGGGTAAAGATGGCACACTCAGTTTTAACAGGCTGGTATCATGAAAAAATCACTCCTGCAAAGCCAGGCGCAATTCATTCTTTACGGATAAAAGGATTGTTTATTTTGGCCTTCCGTTTCGGACTTGCATTCACTAATAAATAATAACGGTTCAGGCCTGGAGCAATTGTTTCAGGAGTATGGAAATTTCATCTCACTTTGCTTAGGTCGATAGAAATCGCCACCTGCCTGCCACCGGGAATTTATACACCAGATTATTTCTTATGATGCTTGTTGTAATTCTTGTCCCCTTTTGATTTTGGCTTTTTATACTTTTTGGCTAGTTCGCGCTTGTATGATCCACCCTGATTTGTCTTTTTATTTTTTTCACTCTTCTCATGAAATCCGGATCCGGCTTCCGGATCTTTCACAATCCGGTGAGGACTGTTAATTTCAATGATTTTAGGGCGTTCTTCCGGTGTAAGTTTTGATGCGATTTCAACATCCTCCGGAAATTGAACTTCCGGAATTTTATATGACATCAAAGATTCAATCGCTTCTTTCGCTTCTGCTTCCTTATCCGTGTAAAACAGGATAGATTTACCCAACTGTTCAGCCCGGCCGGTTCTTCCGATCCGGTGCATATAATTTTCAGGGTAGATGGGTGTGTCAAAATTAATTACATGGGTAATCTTATCCAGGTCGAGACCACGGGCCATAACATCGGTTGTTACCAGCACCCTGTGTTTGCCCTTGTCGAAGTTACCGATTGCGGCGAACCTGTAATTCTGTGATTTATTGGAATGAATAATGCCGGTTTCCTGCCCGAAATCAGGCTCCAGCGCTTCAAACAAGCGGTCGGCATTGTGCTTGCCGCTTACAAAAACCAACACCTTGCGGAATTCATCCCTGTTGCGGAGAAGTTGAGCTAAAAGGTTGACTTTGGTATAAAAGTTCTTTACCCGATAGGATTGCTGTGCTATATTCTCCAGCGGGGTTCCGCTGACAGCAATTGAAATCTTTACAGGTGACAAAAAAACATCATCAATCAATGCATCAACCTCATCGGTCATGGTGGCTGAGAACATGATATTCTGCCTGCGCTCCGGCATCAGCCCCAGTATGTTGGCCAATTGCACGCGGAATCCGAGGTCGAGCATTACATCAACTTCGTCTATCACCAGTTTGTTAATTCCTTTCAGTTGCAAGGCGCCACACATGACCAGGTCATACAGGCGGCCGGGTGTTGCAACCAGTATGTCGGAACCTCCGGCAACAGCTAATTTCTGTGTATTAATATTAACACCGCCAAATACGCGCATTACACGCACATTCATGTAGGTTGCCAGAATCTCCGCCTGCTCGGCCACCTGAAGCACCAGTTCGCGGGTTGGCACTAAAATCAGCACGCGGGGATTAAATTGCTTCGAAAACTTTATGTCCTGAAGTATAGGCAAGAGGTAAGCAAAGGTTTTACCTGTACCTGTCTGAGCGATTCCAACCACATCTTTACCCGAAAGAATTACCGAAAATGCCTCTGACTGTATGGGCGTGGAATTTTCAAAGCCCAATTCATCAATCACATTTCGTAATTGCTTCGACAGGTTAAAATTTTCAAATGGAATCATAATTGTTATCTCCGATTAATAAAACAAAAAAGCGCTGATTGCACTCACATTCCGACTATTGTACTGATAAAAGTGATTTGTAGCCCGTGTCTTTGTCAGCATGTAAAATACTTTCCTTCGGGTTAAACCCGACAATTACTTTTCGAAAATCAGGGAATTTGAGGATCATTACTCTCAGCAAAGGGACAAAATCAGCGGCCTGATTCTGAATTGGATTGTACTAAAATGAATCAGCGTCAATCTTTCAGGGCAGGTATAATTTTGACTTAGCTAATGAGAAAGCTGACTAAAAAGGGTCAGCCATTGAATCCCCGGAAGTATAATCCGATAAGTATCAGCGTTGTAATCGGGTGCAAAAGTAGGCATTTTTTGCCGGAAAAGGCATTATTATATATCAGGTTAAGTGATCATTGTCCAAATTACCTGAACAAAGCGATTTATTGATGCAGTCAGAATGCCCGACTCAGGTATAATTCCGATCAAAGTCCGTTCATGACCATTCCGTTTAACAGCGCCTCCATATCTGCCTTATAGGCATCGAAAAGATCCACAGAGGTATAGGTAACGAACTGGGTTGTTCCACTTTCATCAGAAAAATAATATCCATAATAAGTAAACTCTATTCCCTGAATGGTGCCGGTCATTCGAAGCATCAGAACATCCAATCCGTTGACATTGCGATATTCTTCATCAGAAAGTACGATATCGGGTGCCGCTTCTTTTGCGTTCTGAATCGCAATATCCCTGAGATTAATCAGGGGAATTGTTGTACGCTCTGTGATCAGCATAGCATAAACATCTTCGCCCTTTTTCTGAAACATAAACTCCGCAGCACCACCGTCTGCTGCCTTTTCAAATTCCCAGGTTTTCGGATTAATCCAGACGCCCAGGTCAACTTTCTTACTTTTCACCTGAAAAGTTGAATTCACTCCCTTTTTAAAAGCGGCAGGATTGGTTCTGATTTCAACATTATCCGGGGTGGGTTCGGATACATATTCCCAGGTACCATTGGTGTAGAGGATTACCTCATCGCCTTCAGCAGTTACCGCACTTATTTGCGCGTCAGCATATGAAATACCGATAATAAAACTAATAATGACAACTAAAGATCTCATGAAAATAGCTTGTTAAAATGTGGATAAATGACAATATGATTATGTTTTTCGGAAAATGCATGCCATTGATATTCCGTTTGTTCTATTCAAAATAAATATACTCGTACCTAAGCCGGTAATGCTGGCCCATGCCGCGGGCTGTATTTTCAATGCGAACCTCGGTAGCTGCGGGGTGGTTATCGCTGTTGAAAGTGCGTTCAATACGGGAAACCACAGTTCCCTCCGAATCCGTTTCTTCGTGAAGGATGTTGTTGCCTGCTTCATCATACTGCAGATTCACCGTAGTTTTACCTGTTACCGTCTCTTCTTCAACTGTAGTTGCAAAACCCTTATCATCGTAAGTATAAATATTGCGG
>JAAXUD010000107.1 GCA_013336205.1 Lentimicrobium sp.
ACTTTATCCGTTACCCCTGCAAATCAAAATGTAACTGCAGCAGCAGGCAACACAACCTTCGATGTGACCTCAAATTCAGCATGGTCGGCCTCAAGCGATGCAGCCTGGTGCACGGTAACACCATCAGGAAGTGGAAATGGTATAATTACTGCAAGTTATACTCAGAATACATCGACAAGTAGTCGTGTGGCCAGTGTTTCTGTAACTGTTGCCGGACTAACTCCGATTGCGGTTACTGTTACACAGGCCGGTACTTCGCCAGTTTTATCTGTTACCCCTGCAAATCAGAATGTTGGCGCAACGGCCGGAAGTACCGGTTATAGTGTAACCTCAAATTCAGCATGGACAGTAATAAGCAATGCCTCCTGGTGCACTGTAACACCATCCGGTAGCGGCAATGGAATAATTACATCAGCATTTTCACAAAATATTTCAACTGCCGATCGTATTGCTGAAATTACCGTGTCCGTTTCCGGATTAACTCCGGTGTTGGTCACCCTGACCCAGGCCGGAACTTTATCTGCATTAACTGTTACACCTGCAAATCAGAATGTACCAGCAGTGGCAGGCAACACAACTTTCAGTGTAATATCAAATTCAGCCTGGACGGCTTCCAGTGATGCAACCTGGTGTACGGTAACGCCTTCCGGAAACGGAAATGGAACATTCACCGCTGTTTTTACGGAAAATGTTATGGCTTATACCCGCATTGCTAATGTTACAGTTACGATTACCGGTATTTCTCCTGTAGTAGTTACAGTTACTCAGCAAGCGCCTGTTGCCGTTCTTGTTGTAAATCCAGATGAACAGACCGTTGCTTACCAGGCTGGTTCTGTTGCGTTTGATGTGATATCAAATGTAAACTGGACGTCGGGCAGCGATGCTGACTGGTGTCAGTCAACGCCTTCCGGATCTGGTAATGGTTTATTGACTGTGCTTTTTCATCAAAATGATGGAATTGAAATCAGAACCGCAATTATTCAGGTTAACTCATCAGTTATTGGCCCGGTCGCAGTGCAGGTAATACAGATGCCATTCCCCGTTTCTGTTGATGAACATCCGGAAAACAACATCCTGATTTATCCGAATCCGACAACAGGAATCTTTGTAATCAGTGGATTCTCAAACGAAATGTTCGATATGAAGGTTTCCATCACCGATATCTCAGGAAAAGAGGTGATGAAGCGCGAATGTTTTGGCGCAAGTGCTTATACATTTGATCTTTCAGGAAACGGAAAGGGCAACTACTTTATGAAAGCAGAGGCCGGCGGTAAGGTATTGGTTTGGAAAATTGTTCTTCAATAATATTAAAGGAAAAAAACTTTTATTTTCTTTTTTGTGTAATAATAACCTGCCATTTTTTACAGTTTATTGAAGTCTGATATTTAATGCCCTAAGAATCAATAATTGTTTTCTACATAAATCAAATCTTATTTCTGTTCAGAATTAGTTCAATTTGAAATGATGCTTGTTTTTCATATAAATTGGCAGTTCCTTTTCGGGATTTCATTTTCTGATCATTTGATTCTTCTGATTAAAAAGAATATTTTTGGCTTAACTATTGGTATTGCAGATTAATTAAAAAATGTTGTATCTTTGTCACTTCAAAAACAATTCAATCCCGCTCTTATTAATTCTCTCGTTACTTCTTTAGTTTAGTAGGATAGTCGGATCAATACCGAAGCGGGGTCTCGTTTATTAATCTATTATTTCCGATCATTTATTCAGATCACAAATCAATCACCATTTTTATGTACGATATTATCGAACTTAACAACAAGCCCATCGAGGAGTTAAAAGTCATTGCCCGTGGGTTGAGCATTCCAAAGTATGATTCATTAAAAAAGCAGGATCTGGTTTATCAGATTCTTGATTATCAGGCGCTTAATCCATCACGGGAGATGCTTGAGAAAGAAAAGGCCGCACGTGAAAATAAGTTTAAACGTCAGCGTATTCCAGATGAGCGTTTTGCAAAAGGTAAGCCAAAGTTTGACAAAACCCAGCAAGGGGCACCGGTTGCCTCTTCAAATCCATCGGTAGCCGCTGCCGCTAACCCGACGCCAGCTGCAGAAATTCCCGAATCAATTCCCGAAGTAGCCGCTTCCGAGCCAAAACCTACACCAGCATCAGTTCAGGCACCAACTACCCCTCCGGTTCCTGCAAGAGAGCGTCCTGTTAACAAACAGGATAAGCCCCGTCGCGGACGTCCGAAAAGAGAAACAGAGCCGGGGCAGAAAAAATTTGAACTTCCGGTTTCGAAAAGTGACCACATTGATGAAGAAGCAATCCGACTGAGTTCTGAACCAGATGATATTATTGTAGAGGATATTCCGGTAAATCAGCCGGTTATAGTACCTGAGCCGGTAGAAACTTCTGAGTTGGTTGAAGCTCCGGTGGTTGTTGAGGAATTTGCAAATCCATTACCTCCGCCGCCACCTCCGGTAGAAAGATATGCTGAACCAGAGCCTTTCAGACCCGGTAACGAACGTTATTCACGTGAATTTAACAATCCACGTCAGCCCAGATTTCCTGAACCACGCAAACGTGAAGAATATGCCTGGGAGTTTGATGGTTTTATATCGAGCGATGGTGTACTTGAAATTATGCCTGATGGATATGGATTTCTCCGTTCGTCTGATTATCATTATCTGAATTCACCTGATGATGTCTATGTTTCACAGTCCCAGATTAAATTGTTCGGACTAAAAACAGGTGATACTGTGCGTGGTACCATCAGGCCTCCTAAAGAAGGTGAAAAATACTTCCCGCTTATTAAAGTAGAGTTAATCAATGGCCGTACTCCTGACGAAGTACGCGACAGAATTCCATTTGATTATCTTACCCCGCTTTTTCCTGAAAAGAAATTCAATCTTACCGGTCATCCGGGATCAAATCTTTCAACACGCGTAATCGATCTTTTTGCTCCAATCGGCAAAGGACAACGTGGTTTAATTGTAGCCCAGCCTAAAACCGGTAAAACAGTATTGTTGAAAGAAATTGCGAATGCAATTGCCTATAACCATCCGGAAGCCTACCTTATTGTGCTTTTGATTGATGAACGGCCTGAAGAGGTTACCGATATGGCCCGCAGTGTAAAAGCAGAGGTTATAGCTTCCACTTTTGACGAACCGGCCGATCGTCATGTTAAAATTGCCAATATTGTGCTTGAAAAGGCCAAGCGATTGACCGAATGTGGCCATGACGTTGTTATACTGCTCGACTCCATTACCCGGTTGGCAAGGGCCTACAATACGGTTTCACCGGCTTCAGGTAAAGTTTTATCCGGTGGTGTTGAAGCAAATGCCCTGCAGAAACCGAAGCGTTTCTTTGGTGCTGCGCGTCAGATTGAAAATGGTGGTTCACTTACTATTATTGCAACTGCGCTTATTGATACAGGTTCAAAAATGGATGAAGTTATTTTTGAGGAATTCAAAGGAACCGGTAATATGGAGCTTCAACTGGATCGTAAACTTTCCAACAAGCGAATCTACCCTGCGATCGACATCGTTGCTTCCAGCACACGTCGCGAAGATCTGCTGCTTGATAAAGAAACACTGCAGCGCATCTGGGTTCTCCGCAATCACCTTGCCGATATGAATCCGCTTGAGGCGATGGAGTTCCTGAAAGAAAAGATGAAATACACACAATCCAACGAAGAGTTTCTGATCTCAATGAATGGATAATCAAAGGATTATAAAAGCAGAAAGCTCCGGGAATCCCGGAGCTTTTTTTATGCAATTTATATTAAATCCAAACGGTTAGTGATAGAATTTTCATGGACACCTGTTTTTGGAATTAATACAACCAAAAGCATACAAGAAATAGAAACAGCCATCTTTTCGGGATGGCTGTTATTTTATGAGTTGTGCAATAAAATCAACCCTTGTTGCTAATTTTTACTCATACAACACTTTATGGCAATCTGAACACAGTGCGGTTTTCTCTTTTCCTCTGATGAAAACAGGGTGAACAAACTCCATAGAACTGTTGAATGCTACTGTCTGAATATTTTTAGCCGGTCCCTGAGCCAGAATGGTGTGACACATATCGCAGCTTTTAGAAATTGTTTCACCGGTTTTTGTTTTGTGCCTGTCGGAATGACAGCGAAAGCACCCTTCTGATTCAAGATGTCCGATATGATCGAGGTATTGGGTGGCATCCGCTTTCATGTAAGGGAAAACATTGTCACTGTATTCATTCTGGACAACTTTGATGGCTTTCTGTATCCTTGTGAAATCCTTCAGGTAAGCATCCGGATAGTTGTCTTTATACCATGAAACCATGGTCAGGTATATCTGCGTATGAGCGTGGTCTTTTGTTTCATAAGGAATCTTGAGTGCTTCCATGGCGGCCATTTTTATCCAGGGAATGTTCGCGGGTATCTTGCCTGTAAGCATGGCCTGATCTATATAATTGGGGGCCGATTTGTAAACATGTGAAGGGCGTGTATGACAGTCCATGCAATCCATCGATCTCTTTTCGAGGGTGTCCATAGCCGCCTGATCAATGGGGTTTTCTTCATCCATAAAGATCTTGGTTTCACCGGTTTTCAGATTGGTGAGTTTCACCCAGGGAATGGTTTCCCTGTCTTTTGTGCCTGCGATATATTCCATTTTAAAATCCTTATTGATATGCCAGTGTATACCTTCTGATAAGCCCAGTGCACTGTGTTGCGGACCAATTTTCATAAGCAGGGAAATATCCCATTCCGTGTTGCCTGAATCTGCAAGGTAGGATCGTTGATTTCTGAGTTTCTGTGAATAAAACTTTTCAGGCCAGTGGCATTTTTCACAGGTTTCGCTGGCAGGACGCAAATTATGCAATGGTGTTGCAATTGGCCTGGAGTATTTTTTGAATAAGACCGAATAGACCTGGTAAAGTCCCGATAATTTTGATTTTACATACCAGTCAGCACCTTCACCTACATGACACTCAACACATTTTACATTTGCATGCGCTGAATGCTGATAGGTGACATACTCCGGTTCCATCACCTGATGACAAAGTGTACCGCAGAATTCAACGGATTCGGTATAATGAAATGCCTGATAACTCCCAAAAGAGGATACTACCAAAAGAATGCCTGTGATGACAGATATTCTGACAACCGCTTTTCTTTGAATTTTGTTATTCAGGTCAAGTATGGGCCATTTTTCTGTGGTTTCACTTGTTGAAACTTTTTTTCTTCTCTTAAGCAGCATTCCGGTTGGAATCAACAAAAGCCCCAGTACCATAAATGACGGTACAATAATGTAGATAAAAAGTCCCATGTAAGCATTACTCTCTTTAGAAAACCAGGCAAAAAGAAAGAGTATCAGAATTATTATCAGACTGTTGATCGCAAGGATAAACCCGCTGATGCTTATCCAGTTGTAAATCGATTTTGGAAGTTTCATTGTAATAGTTATTTAGTTTCAGTTACCGGAAAGGTAATGTTGTCAATGTGATTGCATGAATGATAAAGGCAATTCCGGACATTTTAATGTATTGTCTGATAAGTAAAAAAAAGTGTTCAGATTACCTGAGCACTTTTTTTTCCGGGTGGGATTATTTCAGATTACGGATAAAGTAAACAACTGCCCACCTGTCCCCTTCATCCAGTATCTTTTTTTCGAAATTTGGCATTTCATCCCGTCCGACAAACGACTGGTAATAAATATCTCCGTCGCCCTGGGCTTTAAATGCTTTGTCTGTAAATGAAGGGACTATGGTTTCAAGGGTAGCAGATTTTGGACCATCTCCCAGCCCTTTGGCACCGTGACATGATTTACAATGCTTGTTATACAATTCTTTACCAACAGTATTAATTGATGCATCTGCAGCCTTTATTGTGCTTTTCATGCTTTTGTATTTAGCTGGAATTACCCAGGGGCCACCTGCTTTCTGAGCCAAAACAATATTGGCTGTTGCAAAAATTAAAATGGTAAAAAGAATTGTGATCAGTCTGATTGAACTTTTCATCTTGTTTGCGTTTAAGTTATTGAATGGAATAAACATAACATTCTAAAACAAATAGCATTCCTGTTATTTGTTTTGTTAATGCTAACTAGAAATCACCTCATTGTCAATAAATCATCAATCAGAACAAAAGTAAGTATATAGGTATATAGATATGAGAAGTAGGGGGTGACATAATTGAACCAGTAGCCGGATTTTTATTCCAATAACATTGATATATATCATCCTGTTTACTGATTTAAATAATAGGCTCTACTGTAGAATATGGCAATTGATTGAATAACAATGCAATAGAATTTTGGTTTGATCAGATAAATTGTCTTACCAGGATTGTTATTTAGTTGTAGTTTTTTTATATCACGTATTGCACCTAAAAAACAGCGCCACTGCAATGGTTGCAGCGGCGCTTAGAGAATACTGGTAATATTTAAATACTAACTACCTAAAGCAGCCAGTGAATTTTCCAGTAATTTTTTGGTGTACTTATAGTTGTGAATCCCCAAACTATAATCTCTCAGGCAGAGCTGGAAGTTGATAAGTGATCCCATCTGTCCGTTAGTTAGTGTAATTAAAGGCAGTGTGAGGTTATAGTCTTTCTGTTCCTGGCTCCATGAGTTTGATGGGCTTGGGTTGCGGAAAACTCCGTTAGGATTGTTTGCCGGTCCATCAGGATTGTTGATGGGGTCATAAATGTTCAGATAACCGTCATATTTGTTGGTTGTATTCGCAGCCCAGAGATTATGTTCTGCATCCGGATTTCTGTTCATAATATCGACTCCATTGATAGTAAGCGCTGCAGCCAGTGCGTCAAGCTTTGATTTAATTTCTGCTCTTGGGTTGATCCATAGATTATCAGAAGTGGCGCTGGCATCAGTATGGCAGCCATCTCCGTTACATCCGTTGAAATTGCCTTTTGCAAAGAAAGTGTGACCGCCTGATTTGCCTTGCATGGTTGCCATATGGCAATCCTGGCAAGAAGCCAGTGCTGTGTGTGCTGAATTTTCATAACCTGAGCCAAACTCAACACCACCAACACCTGCGAACACTGCACCGGCAGTTCCGTAATGTGTATGTGTTCTGTATCCTGGTTTCAGTTTATTTCCTGATGCATCTGCATTATAGAATACTGCTTCTGGATTAGAAGCCAGACCATTATAATCAAGCACGTTACCATCGGCTGCAGAAGCAGTAAACGGACGTGGCTGATGACATTTAACGCAAAGGTTGCTTCTTCCGCCGTCAGCAGCAAGATTAATGGTTTTTGCTCCACCCCACATCGACATTGAAACAGGGGCAACGGTGGTTAAAGCAAGGTCGCCTGATTCATAAGTGGTATGCAGACTACTGTGGCAGGTAGAGCAGGTGATTTCACCATAGGCTGCATCCGGTGCAACAAAATAATCGTTAACATACTTGCTGGTTGAAGTATTCAGTGTAAATGTAGAAGGTGTGTTGTTAGCGCATACGTATTTGAAAGCTTCTGATAAATGGCAGGGGCCGCAGGTAGTACTGCCGGCTTCTTCGAATGCAGCTTCACCATAGTAGTGTTTTGAAAGTTCATATTGTGTTGCAGCGAGTTCAATTCCCTCCGGGCTGTGGCATGTAATGCAGGATGCTGTGCCATCCTGACCATCCGCGCCATTGGCACCGTTTGCTCCATCAATACCATCTTTACCGGCAGGACCTTCTTTCGTACATCCTGTCATGA
The DNA here is from genome assembly GCA_013336205.1 of Lentimicrobium sp. Lineage (GTDB taxonomy): Bacteria > Bacteroidota > Bacteroidia > Bacteroidales > Lentimicrobiaceae > Lentimicrobium. Next base: position 7,667 of record JAAXUD010000107.1, read on the forward strand.
ATAAATTACCTGCAACAAGCATCAAAGCCGTAATCGCGGTGATTAAAATAGTTTTTCGGTTCATGAGAATAAGTTTTTGTTTGTAAAAACGTGTTTGTGTTTGCTGTGATTTGATTGATTGATTGATTGATTGATTGATTGTGAAATTA
>JAAXUD010000108.1 GCA_013336205.1 Lentimicrobium sp.
TAAATATTTTAATGTTTATGGACCCAATGAATATCACAAAGGAGATATGAGAAGTGTTGTGCATAAAGCATTTGAGCAAATAAGAGATGAGGGATTTGTAAGATTGTTCAAATCCAAAAATTCTGCTTATAAAGATGGCGAGCAGATGCGCGATTTTATCTATGTGAAAGATGCTGTTGATATGACGCTTTGGTTTCTTAAGAATAAGGATAAAAATGGGCTGTATAATGTTGGTTCGGGAAAAGCAAGAACATGGAATGATTTGGTAACTGCATTATTCAACGCACTTGATAAACCAGTAAATATTAATTACATAGAAATGCCCAAGCACCTGGAGCATAAGTACCAATATTTTACAGAAGCTAGGGTGGATAAAATAAGAAAAGCCGGCGACACAAAACCCCTTCAATCTTTGGAAGAGGGCGTAACCGACTATGTTAAGAATTTTCTTTTAAAGGAAAAGTATTTTGGTGTTTAGATAACTAGTTGTAAGTTCCTACGTCTTCGTCTTCAGGCTCGTCCTCTTCGTCGAAATCAGTTAATGTCCCAAAAGTTGTGCCTTCGGCAAAAATTGTCACACCCGGAAGGGATTCACCGGTCGCATCATCGAAAATCGTTCCACGGATAAATCCGTTCTGAGCGAAGATGGCTGAGGTTAATAACAAAAGCGAAAAACTGAAGAGGTACTTAATTAAATTCATAATCCGGAATTAAAATGCTATTTTTAGTTAATAAAGCCCGCAGGGTTATCCCCTGCGAGCTTCAGATTATTTTATAGATCCGCTGGTTTATTTAGCGGTAAGAACAGCATGTGCCCATGACCATCCGGCAAATTTTGAAAAATCTGCACCTACTGTATTATTTCCTGAAGTTACTGCAGTAACAAAAGCATCTGAGCCATCTTTAAAGAAATCAGCCAGTGCGGTTCCGTCAGGCAGGGTGGCCTGAAGGTTCTGGAAAGAACAGGTATAATCTGTAGGCACCTGATCAAAATCCTGACCGGCTTTGATATCGCGGAAATAAACATTCATCATATCAACGTTTGAGTTTGCATCATTGTCAACCAAACCGTCTGCATCAAGTGCATAAACAGTCCCGTTTTTTATGGTATGTTTTGCCACCATAGCACCTTCAGGTCCATCAAGTTCAAAACATTCATCTCCTGTATTTGCCACAATGAAGTTGTCAAGTGTACCTGCCCACGATTGGTCTGTATCCACTGCATCATCTCCAATATTCCACAGTATGGCATTTTTTACATTAACAGTGCCGCCAAAAAATTCTATACCATCGTCCTGGTTGGAAATAACTTCAACATTTTCAATTGTAGTTCCTGAACCTACACCACCAAGGGTAAGGCCGTTGATCTCATTACCTTCGCCAATATTGGCTCCACCATGACGAATAGAGATGTATTTAATAACTCCTGAATTATCAGCAGCATCAGTTCCACCGTAAAGACCGTTCTGATCTGATGGAGGAATACCTTCGATCTGAACAGAAGCAGCATCAGCTGAAATTGGTGCATTACCAAGAATCAGCAAACCACCCCACAAACCGTTAAGCGTAGGATCAAGGTTTGGACTGGCAACTTCACCCGGCATGATTTCATCAGCCACTGAGGTGAAAATAATTGGAGAAGAAGCAGTTCCTTCAGCCATCAATTTACCTCCGCGGGCAACAAGCAATGCAGTTGCATTGGCACCTGTTCCGGCTTCGCCTTTAATAATAACACCTTCTTTAATGGTTAAGGTTACACCTGAAACAACAGCAACTCTGGTTTTTAATACATATACTTTTCCGGTTTCCCAGGTAGTATTCTGAGTGATATTTCCATCTATATTGAAAATTAGCTGCTCTTCCAGTACACTTATTACACCTGTTCCTGTGGTTGTCTGATTTTCATTATCGGTAATCGTCAATACAACTGAACCTGCTCCAACCTGCGTACCAGCAGTAAAAGTGACTACTACTGAGCCTGATTTTGAACCTGCAGTACCATTTGTTTTAACAACAGCTGTTCCGTTGGTAGCGGAAACACTTGATGATTTAAAGCCGCCATCCGCAGTGAAAGCGAATGTGAGGTCAACTGAATTACCAATTTCAGCTGAAACTGCAGCCGGTAAAGTTATAGCGGGAACTTCAAAAGTTTCATCATCCTTATTACAGGCGGTGAAAATTGCCAGAGAAGCCACCATGGCAAACATTAAAATCTTTTTCATAAACATCTTTTTTGTTTTTGGTTACGGCTGCAAAGTAACCGAATCGAAACCGTAAAGGTGTTAAGCCTTGTTTATGATAATGTTAATTAATTATTAAGACAATGCAATAAAGGGGACTCTAAAATCCCAGCCCATACCTTATTATAACAATCACACAAATCAATTCATAAGAATCAGCAATTCAATAATAAAATTTTAATACTTGCGATCAGCACCACTGCTAAGGACACCATAGTGAAGCATCCAATGAGAAGAAAATTAGTTCCTCAATAAAGATTTTTATAGCACAAAAGAGAATAACTATCTATATTAAAGGTTAAGGTTAAGGTTAAGGTTAAGGTTAAGGTTAAGGTTAAGCTTGCCCGGTTGCTGAGCACTTTGACGTACCTGGCCTTAGCACAACCTCAATCCTAATCTGAGCTACCTTTGAGATCAGCTAAATTCAGCATTGTCTGGATTGAAGAAATCTTTTCTAAAACTTGAGCCTGAGTTAAAAATGCACCTGCTATTCAGGGCTCCCTGAATTTCAAAAAGCATATTTTATGAGTAATAAATGAAATAATGATCAGGATGTGTATTTTTGCAATTATGAGAATATCAAACAGCATTTCCATTTCTGTTAATTCTACCGCATTGTATCTTATTTCTTACCTGATGGTATTCTTGATACATCAGGCTGCTACGGTGTTTGCCGCCGTTCTTTTCGATTTTCCGCTTGAAATTAATTATACCAGTATCAATTTTCTGGTCTACAAATATGCATGGACCTTTGATTCAGTGAAAATCATTTTTAGCACAGGGCCTGTTATTTGTTTTCTGCTTTCAGTCTTTATGCTGGTTGTTTCCATTAAGTTCAAAGAATATGATGGTTATCTGAAGATGTTTTTTCTTTGGGGATTTGTACACAGCATTAACCTTTTTCTGGGATCAGCAGTTGCAGGAGCTTTACTTGGCGAAGGATTCGGGCATGTACTTATCTGGATGTTTATGCCCGATACCGGAAAGCTGATTTTAACCTTATCTGGTTTATTTGGACTGGCAGCCATTGGATTCGGAATAACAAAACTGTTCTTGCTTTCTGCAAATACCTACTACAACAAACAGGAATCTGCAGACCGGAAAGCTTACCTCTTCCAACAGGTTTTACTACCATACATTATTGGAACCATGGTTATTATAGCTTATAGATTTCCACTCAATTATTATGAAATTCTAAGATTATTAACTCCCCTTATTATTATTCTACCTTCATTTCTCAATAGTGATAGTTTTACGGTCTTCTATTTTGATGAAAACCCCAGGACTATAAAAGTAAGCAGCAGCCTGCTGGCTGCTGCTGTTATTATTATAATCGTTTACAGGGTTCTGCTAAATACCCCCATTAAGATTTAGCTATTCCGCTACAACCTGAAACTTCCCTTTTAAATAGCCCTTTATCGTTTTTGCGTTGACAAAATAGATGCCTGGTTTCATTGTATTCATGACCACCTGTTTTGTTTTTGCATCAATGTTTTCACGATAAATTATACGCCCGGCAATATCTGAAATTTCAATCCATTCAATAACTTCGATAGCTTCGATAAAAAAGTTTCCGCCAGATACAGGATTAGGATAAATTCTCATTCCGGCATTTGCCTTTTCAGAAATACCAACACCACTATCGCAACTAACGATAGCACTCCACCCACCATAATTATTGATACCATTCGACTCAAAGGAGAAAGTAACGGAACCACCTGCTACGCTTGTGTGAATATCGTCAGGGATTTCATTTCCGCAAAGGCTGATAATCAACGGAGAATGGGTATCAGGCCCGTCAAATATATTAAGTACATCATTGGTGCATCCTGCAGATGATTCAATGTCGAGGCTTGTAAACCTGATTTTGAAAACCCTTTCTGCATCTTTGGATGTAAATGTTGTTACCAGATTTTCACCTGCAGCATAATTGGCGTCCGGACCATTGCTATCGAAAAACCCGGCATAACAGGTAGCAGGATTTAAATTACCGATATAATAGTCAGAAGTTACAGTAATATAGTCCTCTTTAACAACCTGGTTACCGCCGACAGCATTCGAAACATACAGAGTTACCCTATAATCACCGGGTTCGTTATAAGTAACAACCGGATTGGGTAAGGTAGATGTGGTGATATTGCCCCCTTCAAATGTCCATAAACGATTGTTTGGGTTTCCACTGGAAACATCATTAAACTGAATACTACCGCCGGCATGTGTTATAGTGTCAGATGAAGTAAATGCAGGAATAGCTGAACCATTCCAAAGTTTAACATCAAGACGAACAGTTCCTTTATCAGTCACAACAACATTGTTGAAGGTGCGTGGCTGGTATCCTTCTGATGAAAAAGTCAGGTTATAAATTCCAGCTTTTAAGAGACGGTGATAATTTCCAACCGGCAGACTGGAAAATACCATTGAACTGTCCTGGTCAAATCCAAAGATTGATATTTGTGCTTTAATAGGTTCTCCTGATATGGAATCTGCTACTATTCCGCGAACACCGTAGGTGACCTGTTGCATATAATTAAGCAGTGAGCGGTAATTGTAGTTCCAGTGATTAACCAGCTCATTGGCCGGAATCAATTTCGTATTAGAGATTTCGATTGTTGATTCACGGCATTGCTGAAAGTAGTTCATATAATCCTGACGGCAACCTGAAGTTGTGTACCAGGCATACCCATTTGTTATACCGTCATCAAAACCGGCAAAATAATCGGAGGGACCATATTCCTGACAGGTGTCTGCATACTCATGGCTAACAAATTTCCACCAGTTGTCATCAGCAGCGAAACGAGGCCATGTATCCCATGGATAGTTAACTACTTCGGCTCCTCCATGAAAATTTGCAGACATTGAGAAATTATGATTCTCGGCCAAAGCCATAAATGCTAAGGTTTCGGGCTGCCATACTTCGCCATCAGGATGAAGACCATCCTCAGGATCGTGGTAATTCCTGTTGAGGTCAACATAGTTGGCATTGTAGCGTTGCGCGCCATATACGCTATTATTTCCTCCGGCATAAGTTCCATCAGGATTCGCATTTGGATTGATCCAGATATCTATGTTATTAACCATGTCTGTTACACGGGGATCAGTATTATAGTTTGTCAACAGATAATCTATCAGGCGCAGCATTAAAATATAGCCTGCGGTTTCGTCTCCATGCATGGTTGATGTATAGAGAAACTCAGGTTCATCCTCTTCAACGCCCACGTTATCAGATATTCTGGCAGCAAGCAATTTACGCCCACTTGGTAACACACCAATTGTTTGAAGTGAACAGATATCAGGATGGTTAATTGCAAATTGTTGCATCATCAACTCATAGGCACTGTAGGTTGGATAAGAATCCCATTCAAGAATACCGCGCAAATCTGACGACATCTTAGGATTTATCAGGGTTCCGGGATGCTGAAGTAAAAGAAAGTCCCGGTCACTGGCTTCCTGAAGTCGTGCAAATGCCTTACGGTTTGCATAAGCGTAAATCGTATCTCCACCAATATTATCGATGCTGATAATTTTAGTTAATTCCATTGCATCAGGGGCAGAACCTGGTAAAGCAAAGTAAATTTCCCCTTTCTGACCAAAAAGCTTGTCTGCATTGGCGTTTTTAACAGTCGTTTGTGCTGAAAGGCAGAAAATTGCCAATGAAAAAATCAGCGTAAAAATAGTTTTCATTTTAGTTTTCAAAGTTTGTTATTATTAACATTCAATCCCGTTTTCTTTCAATTCATTTATAAATCCTGCAATCGTGTTTTGCGCTGCTTTATTTACTTTCACAACTGGAAGCCTGAGGTGATTCTGAACCAGTTTCATTGTTTCGAGTGCCGCTTTTATCCCTCCCGGACTGCCATCGGCGAAAAGAGAATCAATCACCGGAAGCAGCTGATAATGAAGTTTTCTGGCCTCCTCAAATTGTCCTTTTAAGGCAGCCCTGACCATTTTTGAGAATGTAAGTGGAAAAGCATTGGCTACTACTGAAATTACTCCATCAGCTCCAGCGGCTATCAATGGTAAAGTGATTCCATCATCGCCTGAAATAACCAGAAAACCCCTGGGTTTGTTCCTGATAATTTCCATTATCTGACTGAGACTTCCGGATGCTTCTTTCACTCCAATAATATTCTCAAACTCAGTTGCCAGTTCAATGGTAGTTTCTGGTTTCATGTTTACACTCGTCCTTCCCGGAACATTGTAAAGTATCACCGGCACCGGGCTGGCACTGGAAATGTGTTTATAATGCAAATAAAGCCCTCTTTGAGTAGGTTTATTATAATAAGGAGTAACCGAGAGAATTGCATCTATTCCTTCGAAATCATTGCTGCTTAACTGATTAACAACTTCCTGGGTATTATTTCCACCCACACCCTGAACTATTGGAACACGTTTGCTAACAACATCTTTCACAAATCCAACCACTGCATTTTTTTCATCCTTCGAAAGTGTGGCAGCCTCACCGGTTGTTCCAAGCACCACCAGATAGTCAACTTTATTGACGATTGTATGCTCTATAAGCTTTTCAAGAGAGCCAAAATCAATAGTTCCCTGTTTATGAAAGGGTGTTACCAATGCTACTCCTGTTCCGGTAAATTTTGCAGCCATTGTAATTTCTTTTTAGGTTAATAATAAACTAATGTTTTCAATACTCCCCTATTCGAATTTAAAAGTACTGGTATAGTGAATCAGTTGCTTAATAAAGTCATCACTTTCAATAGGTTCCATGGTTTCAATAACAAGATCATAAGGAAGGTTTTCTTCTCCTGTTGATCTGCCAATTTTAAAACCGGCTTTCGACTTAGTTGCAATATAGTGAAGCGGAAAATCTGAAATTGTTCCCAGGTCTATAAGCATATCAAATTCCTGCGCTATAAACCTTGTGACAAATTCCGCTTTAGGTCGGTAAAATATATCTAAATCACCGGGCATGATCAGATCATAAGCAAGTTTCTGTGCGTAGTAAGGGGGTAGTTTCCTGTATTTATACAATCCGATTACCTGAACTTTTTTTCCGGCATTATATAAATCACGGGAAAATTTACTTACCCGCTCATAATCAGCTTCTGATTGCATATTGAATAATATGCCAATTTCTTTGGCAGCTTCCAGATTCATTGCTTTCCGCCTTCGCTGAATCCTGGCAATTTCTTTTCTTAGCGACCTCTTACCCAATGAGATCCTTATATCAGTGATGAAACCCAACTTTCTTTTTATGTATTAAATGAGAAATCAAGCAAATCTCCGGTTGTCCCTGCATTTCCGGCAGAATTGTAACAAAAAAGAACAGGGCATAAAATTATAAAACAAAAGCGATAAAACGCCTGCATTTTTAAATATTTAAAAAACTATTCCTCCCTTATTCCACTATAGATAATTTCACCAATGTACAAGCGATGAAAATCCTTTGACGGGTAGTTCTTTATTATCTCAGGACTTAGAAATCCATCCGGATTCAGGTCCTGATAATAGATTTTCCTGCATTCCAATATCAAACCTGCTTCTTTAAAGGCAACGGAACCAGCCTCAGTGACAACAGGTGTAAGTCCCGTTTCCTTTGCCTTATCAACAT
>JAAXUD010000570.1 GCA_013336205.1 Lentimicrobium sp.
GCAGTTGTTGAGTCAATTGACGCCGATTCAATTTATGATGTTCCGCTGCTTATGCTTGAAGAACGGCTTGACCTGGAGGTACTCGAAAAAACAAGAATGCCTTTGGGAAATGTTCCTGAATTATCGAAATGGGAAGAGTTTCTTTACAGGATTAAACATCCTGAAAAGGAAGTTGTAATCGGCCTTATTGGAAAATATGTTGAGCTTAAAGATGCATATAAGTCTATTAATGAGTCATTTGTACATGCCGGTGCTTCCAACCATTGCAGAGTTATTGTAAGAGCAATTCACTCCGAATCTATTAACAGTGAGACCGTTGGTGAAGCACTGAAAGGTCTTCATGGAATTCTTGTTGCACCGGGTTTTGGCAGTCGTGGAATCGAAGGTAAAATCGATGCTATCAGGTATGCACGCGAGAACAAAATTCCGTTTCTTGGCATTTGTCTTGGAATGCAATGTGCCGTGATTGAATTTGGTCGCAATGTGCTTGGTTTAAAAGATGCCCATTCAACAGAGATGGCACCTGATACAACCAATCCTGTAATTGATATCATGGAAGGGCAGAAGACCATATGTAAAAAAGGTGGAACTATGAGACTGGGCTCCTATCCATGCTCCATCCGCAAAGAGACAAAAGCTTTTGAAGTGTATGGAAAAGAGGATATTCAGGAACGACACAGGCATCGTTATGAATTTAATAATCATTATCTGGATTTGTATCAGAATGCCGGAATGATTGCATCGGGAATAAACACCCAGGATAATCTCGTTGAAATTGTAGAACTTATCGACCATCCATGGTTTATAGGAATTCAATTTCACCCGGAATACAAGAGCACAGTGGCTAATCCTCATCCTTTGTTTGTAAACTTTGTTAAAGCTGCAATTGAGTTCAGGGAAAAATAAATTGTGTTAATATTTCTGAATGAAAGCGCCATTTTTTGCAATTTGATTTACCCGGAAATATTTAATGTTGATGCAGTTTGGGCAAAGGGCTTACAATTAACTGCTTTTGCTTATTTTTGCCACTCATTTGGAATAAACTTATTACTTATTAACCTTACATGAATAAAAATACAATTATCGGCATTTTGCTGATTTTCGGATTGATGATTGGCTACACAATGATGATGTCGCCATCAAAGGAAGAACTGGCCGCCCAAAAAAAAGCACAAGACTCTATAGCTGCCCTTCGGATAATTTCCAATGAAAAAGTAGAGACTGCAGGTCAGAATGTTGAAACACTCTCCCGTGATTCAGTAACTCCCGTTGTAAACACTGCACTTTCCGATTCCACTGCAAAGGCAATCCTCAATGATCAGCTGGGTGCGTTTGCAGTTTCAGGTAAAGGTGCTGATCAGACTTTTCTGGTAGAAACTGATTTGCTGAAACTCACAATAAGCAATAAAGGCGGACGAATCAGCCAGGTAGAACTAAAAGAGTATAAAACTTTTGATGGCAAACCCCTGATTCTGTTTGGGCCTGATTCTTCCGAATTCAGCTTATCCTTTTTCAGTGATGTAAGACAGGTAAGTACCGGGGACTTGTTTTTTCAGCCGGTCTGGCCTGATAAAAGGTTTGAAGGTAAAAATGAGATTAAGATTTCAGGCAGTGATTCGGTACAGTTTGCCATGCGCTTGTATCCGGGTAGTTCAGATTCTGTAGTGAATCCTGATTCATACATTGAATACCTGTATACTGTTAAGGGTGATAACTACATGATTGGCTATAAGGTAAATTTTGCCGGCATAGAGAAATATATAGCAGCCAATACCAAAGAAATGAACATTACCTGGAATGCCAGGTTGCCACGACTTGAAAAGAGTCTTGAAAATGAAAAGCTCAATACTACCATACATTTTCAGCATGTGGATAAGGAAGTCGATTATCTTAACGAACGAAAAGATGATCAACAGAGCATAAATACCAGGGTGAAATGGGTTTCCTATAAACAGCAGTTCTTCTCTTCAACATTGATAGCCAGCGATATGTTTACCAATGCTGCGATGAAAAAGACCAGCGAACCGGAAAAAGAGCTGAATTATCTTGAAATGATGGAGACCACGCTTGCGCTCCCATTTAACCCGGCGACCGATAAACAACTGAACATGTCGTTCTATTTCGGGCCCAATAAATACAATATCTTACGCAAATACCATCTTGATCTGGAACGCCAGATTCCACTGGGTTGGAGCTTCTTTCTGATGCAATGGATCAACAGGTTCGCTGTTTTGCCGGTGTTTAATTTCCTGGAGGGATATAACCTTAATTATGGTATTATTATCCTGATACTGACTATTCTGCTGAAAATTATATTGTCTCCGATAGCTTACAAGACTTATCTTTCTTCTGCAAAAATGCGCTTGCTTAAGCCTGAGATTGACGAGATCGGCTCTAAGTTTCCGAAGAAGGAAGATGCAATGAAAAAGCAGCAGGCAACAATGGCACTTTACAAAAAGGCGGGCGTAAATCCGATGTCAGGTTGCGTGCCAATGTTACTGCAGTTTCCTATATTGCTGGCGATGTTCCGGTTCTTCCCCGCTTCCATTGAGTTGCGGCAGGAAGCTTTCCTTTGGGCTGATGACCTTTCGAGTTACGACTCAGTACTTGACCTTCCCTTCACTATTCCTTTTTATGGCGACCATGTTAGTTTATTTACACTGTTGATGACTATCTCAACAATTATTTATACCAAGATAAACAATGACATGATGTCGACCGGCAATCAAATGCCAGGTATGAAGACGATGATGTACCTGATGCCAGTTATGTTCCTAGGATTTTTCAATAGTTATTCTTCCGGACTTAGTTATTACTATCTACTGGCTAATCTGCTCACTTTTGCGCAAATGTTCTTAATCAGAAGGTTTGTAAATGAAGATAAAT